>JALYXN010000254.1 GCA_030947085.1 Pseudomonadota bacterium
TCTTGCCAGTAATCGTAGTGTTCCAGCGCGTACGCATAGACCGCCTTCGATTCACCGCCGTGATGCACGAGATCGGCTTGGCCGTCGCCATCGAGGTTGAGCTTTCGCACCGTCACCGCGCCGGTGAGCGGACGTTTGAAGATACCTGTCATCACGGTGCCGTCGCCGGCCTGAACTTCGGTCGGCCGGGCCACGTTGACCGCGATCAGGGTCATGGACATGCAGAACTCCGCGGGCGCCTATGTCGCATGGATGCTAAGCGGATGCGGCATGGCGCCGCAAGCGAGCCAGATGGGGCTGCGCAGCGGTGCGGCGGTTGAGGGCGCCGCCTCAGACCGCCTCCGGACTTGCCGCCGGCGTGCAGCCCGCCTGCCGCCAGCTACGCAGGCCGATGACGGCCAGCACGATGAAGCCAGCGTAGAGCACCGACGTGATCAGCAGGTGCTTGTAGATGTATTCGCCGACATAAATCACATCGACGGCGATCCACAGCCACCACGCGGCGATGTGCCGACGACCCTGCCACCATTGGGCGACCAGGCTGAACGCCGTGAGCGCGGCATCCAGCCATGGCAACGCGGCGTCGGTCCAGCGGTGCATGGCGAAGCCGAGCGCGAGCGCACCGGCGACACCGATGGCCATGTGCTGCAACGCATCCCGTCGCGGCAGTGGGGCAACGCGTACCAGGCCATCGTCGCCAAGATGGTGCAGCCAGCGATGCCAGCCGTAGAGAATCAGCCCGCCGAAGGCCACTTGCAGCAACGCATCGGAGTACAGCTTGGCGTCGACGAAGACCCAGGTGTAGATCGCCACCGAGACCAACCCGATCGGCCAGCACCAGGGGCGGCGTCGGGCGGTCAACCAGACGCCCCAGGCGCTGACGATCGCGGCGAGAAGTTCGACCAGAGTCATGTCAGAACGCGAACGTCACGGACAGGCGTGCCAGTCGCGGGGCACCCGGAAACAGGTAACTGTCGCCGCCGGAGCTGCCGGTGTCACGCCAATAGAAATAGTTGAACACATTGTCGACGTTGAGGCGCCAGGTGACGGTGTGATCATTCCACGAGCTGACGTAGCGCAGCCCGGCATCGAACACGTGATACGCCGGCACGCGGGTGCTGCCATCCGGCGTGGCGACGTTGCTGCTGGCGTAACGCCAGCCGCCGAGCAGGCTCAGCTGCGGCGCGAACGGCAGGCGATAATCCGCATACAGCGCGGTGCGAAGCTGCGGCACGTTGACCACCTGATGGCCTTCGTAAGCCGGGCTGGCGGTGTTCAGCGCACGAGCCTGGATCAGGTTCACGCTGGCGGTAAGCCGGAGGTTATCGGTCAAGCGACCGGCGGCGTTGAGTTCCAGCCCGGTGTGCACTTCGTCGCCGTGCTGGACGAAGGTGAAACCTTCGGCCGTGTCGTCCGGCTGGGCGAACTGGTACGGCTGCCGCAGGCGATACAACGCGGCGCTCAGGTTCAGCGAATCAGTCCAGGCGTACTTCACGCCGGCTTCGGTCTGACGCGACAGCAATGGCGCCAGCACGGTGCCGCCATTGGACGTCCAGTAGGGCGCCTCGCTGCCCAGCGAGAGACTTTCGCTGTAGCTGAGGTAGGTGGTCAGTTGTGTTGTGGGCTGCCACATCAGCGCCGCTTGCGGCAGCAGCGTGCTCAGGCGGGTATCGCGTTCCGGCGCGCCGGCGTCGTCATAGCTCCGTTCATGCAGGCGCACGAAACGCGCACCTGCCAGCAGCTGCCACTGCTCGCCGAGATGCACGCGGTCGAGCGCAAATACGGCGTGCTGCCAGCTGGTCAGGCGGCGCGCCGAGGGGCCGGGCTGGTTCGGCGACGGTGCGAAATACGGTGGATCGACCTGATCGATATTGGCGGTGCCGACATAGTCGTAGACGTAGGGTCGGCGATCGATGGTGCGGCGGAAGGCGCTGCTGCCCAGACTGATCTCGTGGCTGATGGCGCCGGTATCGAACGAGCCTTTCAGCACCACACGCGCCTCGTCGTTGACGCGAGTGTCGTCCGGGCTGCGGTAGTCGTAGACGTCATAGTCGCCGTTGGGCGCGAAGAAATAGCCCGGCGTGGCGCCGCTGGCGCAGTCGGCCGAATAGAAGCAGCCGTAGGCGAAGGCGACGTTGTCCTGGATCACGGCACGGCTGTGGCCCGCCGAGAGCTGGGCGCGCCACTGATCGGCAAGCTGGTAGTGGAAGCGTACGGTGGTGTTG
>JALYXN010000275.1 GCA_030947085.1 Pseudomonadota bacterium
TCTCGCAAGATCTCTTCGTCGATGGCGAAATGGCCGGTGTACTCACGCGAGCGGCGGGTCAGGATTGCATGTGCGGCATCGGCGACAATCTCGGGCTTGCGGCAGTGTTCGACCTCGACGCCTTCGATCATGCCGATCGCCGCGGTGGCGATGACCGTGCGCGGCCACAATGCGTTGACCGCGATCCCGGCGGGCGCGAACTCCGCGCTCATGCCCAGCACGCACAGGCTCATGCCGTATTTGGCGATGGTGTAAGCGGTATGCGGGGCAAACCACTTCGGATCGAGATTCGGCGGCGGCGACAGCATCAGCACGTGCGGATTGGTCGCCTTTTGCAGATACGGCAAGCACGTTTGCGTCACCAGAAACGTGCCGCGGGTATTGACCTGATGCATCAGGTCGAAACGCTTCATCGGCGTGTCGGCGGTGCCGGCCAGCCAGATCGCGCTGGCATTGTTGACCACGATGTCGATGCCGCCGAAATGCTCGGCAGCTTGGGCGGCGGCCGCTTGCACCTGATCCTCTTCGCGGATATCCACCTGCAACGCCAGCGCCTTGCCTCCGGCCGCCTCGATGTCGGCCGCCGCGCTATGGATCGTGCCCGGCAGCCTGGGGTTGGGTACAGCACTTTTCGCAGCGATGACAATATTGGCACCGTCACGCGCAGCGCGCAGCGCAATCGCCAGACCGATGCCGCGCGAGGCGCCAGTGACGAACAGGGTCTTGCCGGCAAGACTGGACATGCGCATCGACTCCACTGATCTCAATAAAGGGGTTGTTTCAGGGCTTCTGAAAGCGAGGCAGGATATCGCGCAACTCGGCCAAGCGCTGGATTGGATCGGTCAGCTCGAGCATCCGCTGTTGCTCGCTGCTTTCCAGTGGCAACAGTTCGGCCAGACGAAAGCCCAGCCAGCTGGCGTCGTCATAAGCGGTGCGCGGCGCATCACGCCAGTGCGGCGCCATGGTTTCAATCAGGCGCTCGAGAATGCTTTGCAACAACGCAAATTCCACCGGTACCGTTTGCTCCGGTTCGCCCGGCCAGATTTCCACGTCACCGCGCAGCAAGCCGTCCGAACGTATCCGACTGCGCGCCACTCGAAAGCGCTGACTGCCTTCGGCCACGATGCCGAGCAGCCCGTCCTCGCTGGTGTGGAAATCATTGATGCGCGCCATGGTGCCGACCGCCGCCGGGGCCGCGGGTGTTCCCGTTTCCTCGCCATCGAGAATCAGACACACGCCGAAACCCGTGCCATACCGCGTGCATTCGCGCACAAGATCCAGGTAGCGCGGCTCGAAAATGCGCAAATGCAGCTGACCGGCGGGAAACAGCACCGTCGACAGCGGAAACAGGGGCATCTCGATGAGTGGCAACGGATAGGCCATGGCTCAGTGTAGCCAGTGGGAGGCAGGCGAGTCAGCGGCGACGGTCACGATCGAACCTCAGCTCTGGCGCAGGCGTTCGACGAAACGGCGTGGCGCGGCATCGAAGCCGCCATTGGACATGAAGATCACTTGATCACCCTGCCGTACCTTGCTGCCCAGTGATTCGATCAGCGCTTCCACGCTGCCTGCCGCGCTGCCGCGACCGTCCAGGGCATCGATGACCCGACCCGCGTCCCAGGGCAGGTCCGGCCGCTGCAGAAAAACCACGGCATCGGCGTCGGCAAGCGAGGGCGCCAGCGCCTGGGCATGCGCACCTTGTCGCATGGAATGGGAGCGCGGCTCCAGCGCCACCAGAATGCGGTTTTCACCGACGCGGGCACGCAGCCCGGCCAGGGTGGTTGCGATCGCGGTGGGATGATGGGCGAAATCGTCGTAGACGCGAATACCGTTGACCTCGCCGACCAGTTCCATTCGCCGCTTTACGCTTTCGAAGCTGGCGAACGCAGGCAACAGAGTTTGGGGATCCGCGCCAGCGGCAGCGGCGGCAGCCAATGCGGCCAGTGCGTTCATCACGCTGTGATTGCCCAGCAGCGACCAGTGCACTTCACCGATCAGTTCGCCGCCGCGGTGCACGGTAAATGCTGATCCGTCCGCTTCCCGCAAGGTCGCCTGCCAGTCACCACAGCCGATGCCAAAGGTTTCGACCGGCGTCCAGCAACCCATCGCCAGCACTTCGGCCAATCGCCGATCCTCGGCGTTGACGATCAATCGACCGTTGCCCGGAACGGTGCGCACCAGATGGTGGAACTGGCGCTGGATCGCGGCCACGTCGGGAAAGATGTCGGCATGGTCGAATTCTAGATTGTTGAGGATCGCGATGCGCGGCCGGTAGTGCACGAACTTGCTGCGCTTGTCGAAGAAGGCGGTGTCGTATTCGTCGGCTTCGATGACAAAGGGGAAAAGGGGGTCAGAGTCACTTTTCTGCGCCGCCGGATTTTTGCCGGACAATGCGGAAAAGTGACTTTGACCCCCTTTTCCTTTCCCCCCCAACCTCGCCGAGACCCCGAAATTGCCCGGCACACCGCCGATCAGAAAGCCCGGATCGAACCCGGCCGACTCCAGCAGGTGCGCCAGCAGACTGGTCGTCGTGGTCTTGCCATGGGTGCCGGCCACCGCCAGCACGTCACGGTCGGCCAGCAGCGTTTCGCCCAGCCACTGAGGACCGGAAATGTAGCGCAGACGCTGATCGAGCATGTATTCGACCGCCGGGTTGCCACGCGTCATGGCATTGCCGACCACGACCAGGTCCGGAACGGGCTGCAGATGCGCGGCCGCGTAGCCGCTCATCAACCGGATGCCAAGCGCTTCGAGCTGATCGCTCATCGGCGGGTAGACGTTGGCGTCCGAGCCCTCGACCGTGTGGCCCAGCTCGCGCGCCAACGCAGCGACACCGCCCATGAAGGTGCCACAGATGCCAAGGATGTGCAGACGCATGCTGGGTCGAGTTCCTTGAAAATCCGCCCCGGACGGGACGGAGCTGGCGTCAGCCGCTAGCTGCGGCCGATTCATGCTGCAGGGCACGTTTGACGCGATCGGTGACGTCATCCAGTTCGCCCACCCCGTCGACGACCTGAAGCTTGCCGCTGCTGGCGTAAAAATTGGCCACCGGCGCGGTCTGCTCGGCGTAGATCGCCAGCCGCTTGCGCACGGTGTCCGGATTATCATCGGCGCGGCCTTCGGCCTTGAAGCGGATTTCGCAGCGACCAATGATCGTCTCGTTCGGCACGTCCAGTTTCACCACCACATCCAGTGGCTGTCCGATCTTCACCAGCAGGCGGTCCAGCGCGTCGGCCTGGGCCAGGTTGCGCGGATAACCATCGAGGATGAAGCCGGCCTTGGCATCGTCCTGCGCCAGCCGCTCTTCCAGCATGCCGAGCAGAATATCGTCGGAAACCAACTGACCGGCATCCATCACGGCCTTGGCTTTCAAGCCCATCGTCGTGCCCGCAGCCACCGCCGCGCGCAGCATGTCACCGGTGGAAATGTGTGGCACGCCCAGTTCGGTCTTCAGTCGCGAAGCCTGCGTACCCTTGCCCGAGCCGGGCGCACCTAGTAAGACAAGACGCATAATGCTCCACAAGTCCGGTCAGCCGCCGCACACTGCAGCGGTCCACCCGATTCACATAATAGTGCGCCAAATTAGCGTCTGCGCCGGATGTCGTCAAACCGGGACATCCAACCCCGACGTTCACGTGTCTGTCCGGCAGCAGCCGTGCCGACAGGCTCGATACCCACCACCAGCCATTGAGGATTCCCATGACTCCCAGCCGCCGCTCGCCCTCCATCACCAGCAACCTCCTGTACGCCCAGTCCGGCGGTGTCACCGCGGTGATCAATGCCACCGCCGCTGGCGTGATCGAAACGGCGCGCGGCAGGGGTGTCAAGGTGTTCGCCGCCCGCAACGGCATCCTCGGCGCGCTGCGCGAGGATCTGATCGACACCTCCAGAGAGTCGGCTGCGGCGATCACCGCGCTGCGCCACACGCCCGGCGGCGCGTTTGGCTCGTGCCGCTACAAGTTGAAGTCGCTGGAGGACAACCGGGCCGAATACGCCCGGCTGATCGATGTATTTCGCGCCCACGACATCCGCTGGTTTCTCTATAACGGTGGCAACGATTCGGCCGACACCGCGTTGAAGATCTCGCAGCTGGGCAAGGCGATGAATTACGACATCCGCTGCATCGGCGTACCCAAGACGGTGGACAACGATCTTGCCGTCACCGACTGCTGTCCCGGCTTCGGGTCGGTGGCGAAATACACCGCCATCTCGACGCTGGAGGCCAGCCTGGACGTGGCATCGATGGCGGAAACTTCGACCAAGGTGTTCATTCTCGAAGTGATGGGACGTCACGCGGGCTGGATCGCCGCGGCCGCCGGCCTGGCGGGCGAAGGCGCGGACGCAGCGCCGCATATCATCCTGTTTCCTGAAAACGTCTTCGACGAGGCCGCGTTCCTGGCCAGGGTCAAGGCCACGGTCGAACGCGTCGGCTGGTGCACCGTGGTCGCCTCCGAAGGCGTGCGCAACTCCGCTGGCGGTTTTCTGGCCGAAGCCGGCACGCGCGATGCCTTCGGACACGCTCAACTGGGCGGCGTGGCGCCGGTGCTGGCTGCGCTGGTGAAGGAGAAGCTCGGCTACAAGTACCACTGGGCACTGCCGGATTACCTGCAGCGTTCGGCCCGTCACGCCGCGTCGAAGGTGGACGCCGATCAGGCCTACGCCGTGGGCAAGGCGGCGGTCGAGTACGCGCTGGCGGGCATGAACGCGGTGATGCCGGTCATCGTGCGTAGCAGCGATACGCCGTATCGCTGGAAGATCGAACCGGCGCAGCTCAAGAAGATCGCCAATCGCGAAAAGAAGATGCCCAAGGGCTTCATCACCCGCGATGGCTTTGGCATCACCGCGGCTGCCCGCCGGTATCTTTCGCCGCTGATCCGTGGAGAAGCGCCGCTGCCCTATGGCAAGAACGGCCTTCCTCGCTATGTGCAGCTGAAGAATAGTGGTGTAAAGCCCAAGCTGGCGCCCTTTGCGAGCTGAAACCTGACGGAACAGGGTTCCGGCCTTAGCGTTTGCTTACGAAACACAGGCACAAAGGACGACGTTCATCCGCCCGTTCCTACGCTGGCGATGCTCGACGTCGCGGCAAGCATTGTGTCGGCCGCGTCGCTAACAGGGAGACCATGATGAAAATCATCCATCGCGCACTCATTGCGGTGACCTTGCTCACCGGCAGCTTCGCAGTTGCCGCCCAGAGTCATGATCACGATCACGGTCGAGGTCACGACGACCATCGCGGGTCCAGCCACACGCACGACAGCCGCCACGACCATGACCGACGTGGTGACAATGACCGTCATGGTGACAGCCGCCATCACGGGGATGATCACCATTACAGTGATCGCCGCGACTACCGACACTCGGCTGGTCGCGTTCGCTACGACCGGCACCGTCGTTACTACGGGCCTGCCCCGCGGTACGTCGTACGCCACGACCGTTGGGCCCGAGGCCGTCGTTACCACGGCCCCAACTACGTGGTCAGCAATTATGGCTATTACCGCCTGCGCCCGCCGCCGCGTGGCTATCATTGGGTTCGGGCCAATAACGACTACCTGCTGGTGGCCATCGCCACGGGGGTGATCCTGGACATCGCTCTCCACTGAGACGTTAGTATTCGCAGGAAATCGAAGGCCATGCATCACGGCATGGCCTTCTTCGTTGCAGGCGCCGCTGCGCCGCACAACAGCCTGCGCGGCCACGTCTGCCTATACTCGGCGGGACCGCCCGACCGGACGGCCAGATACAACTCATGGGAGGCTCCGATGCTGCAGCAGTTTGGCTGGTGGATCGTTCTGACGTGTGCCGTGGTGGCGGTATTGTATGGCGCGATTTCGGCGCGGTGGATTCTGGCGCAGTCGCCCGGCAACGAGCGAATGCAGGAAATTGCCGCCGCCATCCAGGAAGGCGCGCGCGCTTACCTCAACCGGCAGTACGCCACCATCGGCATGGTCGGCGTGGTCTTGTTGCTGCTGATCGGCGTCTTTCTCGGCTGGCCCACTGCGGTGGGCTTTTTATTGGGCGCGATTCTGTCCGGTGCCGCCGGTTACATCGGCATGAATGTGTCGGTGCGCGCCAACGTGCGCACCGCCGAAGCGGCACGACGCGGACTGAGCCCGGCCATGGACGTGGCCTTTCGGGGCGGCGCCATCACCGGGATGCTGGTGGTCGGGTTGGCCTTGCTCGGCGTGGCTGGGTACTGGCTGATACTCAATCAACTTGGCATCCAGGGCGAAATCGCGCTGCACGCGCTGGTCGGTTTTGCGTTCGGCAGTTCACTGATCTCGATCTTCGCGCGGCTCGGTGGCGGCATTTTCACCAAGGGCGCGGACGTCGGCGCCGATCTGGTCGGCAAGGTCGAAGCCGGCATTCCCGAGGATGACCCGCGCAACCCGGCGGTGATCGCCGACAACGTGGGCGACAACGTCGGCGACTGCGCGGGCATGGCCGCCGACCTGTTCGAAACCTACGCGGTGACCGTCATCGCCACCATGCTACTGGGCAGTCTGATGGCCAATGAGGTGGGCGCCAACGCGGTGCTGTATCCGCTGTTGCTGGGGGCGGTGTCGATCATCGCCTCGATCATCGGCACCCTGTTCGTCAAGGTGAAGGAAGGCGGCTCGATCATGGGCGCGCTGTACAAGGGCGTGATCGTCTCGGCCGTGCTGGCCGCCGCCGCGTTCTACCCGATCACCACTCAGTTGATGCCCGACTTCAGCCACGGCGCGCTCAATCTTTGGGGCTGCACCTTGATCGGTCTGGCGCTGACCGGCGCGATTGTATGGATCACCGAGTACTACACCGGCACCGAATACAAGCCGGTGCAGCACATTGCCGCCGCCTCCACCACCGGCCACGGCACCAACATCATCGCCGGCCTCGGCGTATCGATGAAGTCGACCGCGTGGCCGGTGATTGCCGTATGCGCCGCGATCTGGTCAGCTTTCGCCCTGGGCGGCCTGTACGGCATCGCGATTGCCGCCACCGCGATGCTGTCGATGGCCGGCATGATCGTGGCGCTCGATGCCTACGGCCCGATCACCGACAACGCCGGCGGCATCGCCGAGATGGCCGACCTGCCACCGGAAGTGCGCGGTGTCACCGATCCGCTCGATGCGGTCGGCAATACCACCAAGGCGGTAACCAAAGGCTACGCCATCGGCTCCGCCGCACTGGCCGCGCTGGTGCTGTTTGCCGACTACACGCATAACCTGGACGTGGCGATGCAGGCCAAGGCGGCGCTCGCGGGGGTCGCGGCCCAGGCGATGACGTTCGATCTGTCCGACCATATGGTGATCATCGGCCTGCTGATCGGCGGGCTGATCCCCTACCTGTTCGGCGCCATGGCGATGGAGGCCGTGGGTCGCGCCGCCGGTGCGGTGGTGGTGGAAGTACGCCGCCAGTTCCGCGACATCCCCGGCATCATGCTGGGTACGGCCAAACCCGAATATTCGCGCGCGGTGGACATGCTGACCAAGTCCGCCATCCGCGAAATGATCGTACCCTCGCTGCTGCCGGTTGCCGTGCCGATCGTGGTCGGGCTGCTGCTCGGCCCGAAGGCACTCGGCGGCGTGCTGATCGGCACCATCGTCACCGGCCTGTTCGTGGCCATTTCGATGACCACCGGCGGCGGCGCCTGGGACAACGCCAAGAAATACATCGAAGACGGCCACTACGGCGGCAAGGGCTCCGAAGCGCACAAGGCCGCGGTCACCGGCGACACCGTCGGTGACCCCTACAAGGACACCGCCGGGCCGGCGGTGAACCCCTTGATCAAGATCATCAACATCGTGGCGCTGCTGATGATCCCGCTGCTCTGAGTCGCTGCCACCTGGTCAAGAAAGGTCCCGCTTCGGCGGGACTTTTTCTTTCTGGCACGGACGCTGCCCGTCGTATGATTCGACGAACTTGATTCGAGCAGTGGCGTTACGCCAGCGGCATCACTTACGTATCCACGAGGAGAGTTCCATGAAATCACTCTGGCTGATGCTGGCTCTCGGCGTCACACTGGGAGGCATGAACGATGCCCACGCCCGAAAAGATCCCACCCATACCGTCAACGCGCCTTCCACCGGTGATGATCCATTCCTGTGGCTGGAGGACATCCGCGGCGAGCGCTCGATGGCCTGGGTGAAGAAGGAAAACGCCCGCAGCACGAAGCAGTTCATCGACAACGACGAATTCGTCAAGACGCGCAACAGCATTCTTGAAGTACTCGATTCGGACGCGCGCATTCCGTACGTGAATCGCATGGGCGACCACCTGTACAACTTCTGGCGCGACAAGACACATCCACGCGGGATCTGGCGCCGCACCACCTTGGCCGAGTACCGCAAGAATGATCCGCAGTGGGAGCTGCTGCTGGACATCGATGCGCTGGGCAAGACCGAGCATCACAAGTGGGTGTTCAAGGGCGCCAGCTGCCTGAAACCTGACTACGACCGCTGCCTGATCGAGCTGTCGCCAGACGGCGGCGATGCCGTGCGGGTGCGCGAGTTCGACCTGGCGAGCAAGACCTTCGTCAAGGGCGGCTTCGACTTGCCGGTGGCCAAGACCCAGGTCGACTGGATCGACAAGAACACGCTTTACGTCGGCACCGATTTCGGCCCCGGCTCGATGACCGAGTCGAGCTA
>JALYXN010000298.1 GCA_030947085.1 Pseudomonadota bacterium
CGCGCCAGTCAGCCAGGTTGCCATGCCCGCGAAGGGCAAAGCGCAACGGCTCCAGGTCCAGGAAGATGCCCAGCGGTTCCTTCGGCATCTGCGCCAGCGGCATGTACAACATTGGCTGCTTCGGCTGCAATGGGCCCAACTGGTACGTGTCGTCGACCACGCCGACGATACGCACCGGCTGCGCCGGACCGTTGTTGACCTCCACCATGATGGTCTTGCCGACCGCGTGACCGTCGTAATAGGCATCGGCAAGGCCCTGGCTGACCACGGCCACCGGCTCGCCGCCATGCGTATCGTTGCGGGTGAACGCCCGGCCCTCGCGCAGTACGATGGCGAACAGCTCAAAGAAACCGCTTCCGACACCATGAAACTGCACCGAGAACTGCTTTCCATCCGGCGTCTTCATGCCGTTCTGGAACTGCCCGTACAAGGCGTCGCTGGCGGGCAGATTGGTGGTGACCGCCGCATCGGTGACTCCGGGTATGGTACGCAAGCGCTGCACCAGCCGCTGTGACAACTCCTGCATCGACGCAACATCCGGATAGTGGGCTTTCACCGGCGCCAGCTCGAAGGTGACGACGTCGTCGCTGGCAAAACCCAGCCGCCTATGCGAGGCGGCAGACAGTCCATGCGCGATCACGCCAGCCGAACTCAGCAGGATCACCGCCAGTGCCACTTGCGTCACCACCAGCACCCGCCCCAGACGACCGCTACGAGTTCCCAGCCCACTGCGCCCACCCTCGCGTAACTCATCCACGCTGGTCGCGCGGTGACTGCGCCACAAGCCCAGCGCGGCGGACAGCAAGGCGCCCAGCGAACCCATGGCAAAGGCCAGCATCCACGCCGACGCGCCAATACCGACTTGGTCGCCATGCAGCCATTCGGCGGGGATGTACTGGCGCAGCAAAGCCAATCCCGACAGCGCCAGCATCAGGCCAGCCAAGGCTCCCATCAGACCCACCAGCAAGCCTTCGGCCAAAGCCGGCAGCAGCAGACGGAGCAGGGGCGCACCCAGAGCGCTGCGCACCGCCGCATCGTGGCTGCGCGACAGCGTACGCAGCAGCATCAGATTGGTCAGGTTGACCAGCGCGATCAGCAGGACCAGCAGCGCACTGGCCACGAACAACATCAGCATCGACCGCTCGCCACGATGCAGCGTGGCATCGAACGTGGTGGCGCCGAACCACGGCTGCTTCCAGTTGCCACCCATGCCCATGTCCCGAAACATCGCGCGCTCGCGTGCATCCACCTGCGCAGCGACTGACTGAAGGCTTACACCCGCATCAAGCCGCGCAAGCGCCATGTGTCCGCTGTGGTTGTAGTCGTGACTGGCCGGCGGCAGCGCCGTCGGCAAAATGATGCCGCCGGCGTTGGAAACCGTATCGAAACCTTCCGGCAAGACGCCGACAATGGTGGTCGGCGTGCCTTCAACCTGCATGCTGCGACCGATGACCCCGCTGTCACCGCCGTAAAGACGCTGCCAGAGGCCATGGCTGAGCATCACCGCCGTCGGTCCGTTCGGCCGATCTTCCGCTGCACTGAAGTTGCGACCGAGCACCGGCTGCAGACCCAGCACCGCCAGCAAACCACGATCGATATACGTCACCGGTACCTGCTGCGGCGCTCCTTCGCCTGCGATGTTGGCCACCGAGCCGGGCCGATCCAGCCCGATCGCCGTCACGCCCGTCAGTCCTTTCAGGAACTGATACTCATGTGGCGAAATGGCCCCTACCCCGCCACTGCTCGTCCGACCCATAACCACGATGCGCGACGCTTGCGGGAACGGCAACCGTTGCAGCAGCGTGCTGTTGATCAACGCAAACACCGCCACGCTCGCCCCAATCCCCAACGCCAGCACGCCACTGGCCAGCAGCAGGAAACCTGGCCGACGCAAGCTGGCACGCCACGCACGCCAGATTTCGGCGAGCCAGATGTTCATGCAACGGGTTCCAGGTGCGGCGTCAGCATCGCTTCCAGCCGCTGCTCGTCTTCGCGGCGTAGACGATCGTAGGTTTCCTCGTCGACCACGCGACCGTCAAACAGGCGGATCTTGCGTTGGGCCAGTTCGGCGTAGCGAGCGTCATGGGTGACCATGCAGATGGTGGCGCCGCCCTTGTGCAGTTCGTCGAGCAAGGCCATGACCGCTTCGCCGTTGCGCGAGTCG
>JALYXN010000299.1 GCA_030947085.1 Pseudomonadota bacterium
CCAGCGGCGATTACTGGTCGACCGCGTATCAGCCGACACGACGCAAGACGGAACTGTTCGAGGCCATCTTCTCCGATGCACGGGCCGAATTTCGGGTGCGTGAGCGCGATTTCGATGCGCATACCGAGATCGTGGTGTCACCCGAAGACGACATCGAGCTGCGTCGCACCCGCATCACCAACCGCAGCCGCACCCGTCGCACGATCGAACTGACCAGTTACGCCGAGGTGGTGCTGGCGCTGCCGATCGCCGACGCGGCCCATCCGGCGTTCAGCAAACTGTTTGTGCAGACCGAGCTGCTGCCCGAATTGCAGGCCATCGTCTGCACCCGCCGGCCACGTGCGCGCGACGAGGTGGTGCCGTGGATGTGCCATCTGCTGGCGGTCCACGACGCCGATATCGACGAGATTTCCTACGAAACGGACCGCGCCCGCTTCATCGGTCGCGGCCGCAGCACCGCCAGCCCGCAAGTGCTCGATGCCGATCATCGCAAGCTGTCCAACAGTGCCGGTTCGGTGCTCGACCCGGTGGTGGCGATCCGCTGCCGCATCACGCTGGAACCGGAGCAGTCGGCCACGGTGGATCTGGTCACCGGCATTGCCGACCATCGCGAGGGCTGTCTGCAACTGATCGGCAAGTATCGCGACCGGCATCTTGCCGACCGCGTGTTCGACCTGGCCTGGACCCATAGCCAGGTGCTGCTGCGCCAACTCAATGCCAGCCTGCCGGATGCGCAGTTGTATGAGCAGATGGCCACCTCGATCCTTTACCCCAGCGCCAACCTGCGAGCGGAGCCTGCCGTGCTGCGTGGCAACCGTCGTGGTCAGTCCGGCCTCTGGGGGCAGTCAATTTCCGGCGACCTGCCCATCGTGTTGCTGCAGATTTCCGACCCGGCACGGATCGAACTGGTGCGCCAGCTGGCCCAGGCGCATGCGTACTGGCGGCAGAAGGGGCTGGCCGTCGACCTGGTGATCTGGAACGAGGATCGCGCCGGCTACCGGCAAGAGTTGCAGGACCAGATCCTGGGCCTGATCGCTTCCGGCAGCGAAGCCAGTCTGCTTGACCGCGCTGGAGGCGTTTTCGTGCGGCCGGCACAGCAGTTGTCCGGTGAGGACCGGATGGTGATGCTGGCCAGCGCGCGGATGGTGCTGGCCGACCACCGCGGCAGCCTGGCCGAGCAGATCAGCCGTCGCAAAGTGGAGCCCCATGCACCCGCGTTCGAGCCGACCCTGCCAAGACGCCTGCCCGCGCCCGTAACGCTCCATGGTTCCGGCCGTGCGCCGCTGGCCCAGCTTCGGCTGGCCAATCCGCATGGCGGCTTCAGCCAGGACGGCAGCGAGTATGTGATTGTGCTGGAGGAGGGCGAGACCACCCCGGCGCCGTGGGCCAATGTGCTGGCGAACCCGCATTTCGGCACGGTGATCTCCGAGAGTGGCAGCGCGTATACCTGGGGCGAAAATGCGCACGAATTCCGGCTGACGCCATGGCACAACGACCCAGTCAGCGACGACAGCGGCGAGGCGATCTATCTCCGCGACGAGGAAACCGGCCATGTATGGTCACCGACCGCGTTGCCGTGTCGCGGCAGTGGCCGCTACACCACCCGCCACGGCTTCGGCTACAGCGTGTTCGAACATGACGAGGACGGCATTCACTCGGAGCTGTGGATCTACGTCGCACTGGAGGCATCGGTCAAGTTTTCGGTGTTGAAGCTGCGCAACGACTCGGGTCGGCCGCGGCGCCTCACGGCCACCGGATACGTCGAATGGCTGCTCGGCGACCTGCGCGAAAAAACCGCCATGCATGTGGTGACCGAATCGGATCCGTCCAGCGGCGCGCTATTCGCCCGCAACGCGTACAACGGCGAGTTTCCGAACCGGGTCGGCTTTTTCGACGTGGACGATCCCACCCGCAGCATCGGTGGCGACCGGACTGAATTCCTCGGCCGCAACGGCAGCACCGCCATGCCGGCGGCGCTCGGCCGCACCCAGCTTTCGGGCCGGATCGGTGCCGGGCTCGATCCGTGCGCTGCGCTGCAGGTGGGAATCAAGCTCGATATCGGTGCGGAACAGGAGGTGGTGTTCCGACTGGGTCTGGGTCGCGATTCCGCCGATGCGGCGTCGCTGGTGCAGCGCTTTCGGCGACACGGTGCCGCTGTCGAGCAGCTGGACAGGGTTCGAGCACACTGGAAGCAGACGCTCGGTGCCGTGCAGGTAAGCACGCCCGAGCCGGCGCTGGACATGCTGGCCAACGGCTGGCTGCTCTACCAGACAATCGCCTGCCGCATGTGGGCGCGCAGCGGCTACTACCAGTCCGGTGGTGCGTTCGGCTTCCGTGATCAGCTGCAGGATTCGATGGCCTTGCTGCACGCCGCGCCGCAGCTGTCGCGCCAGCAGCTGTTGCTGTGCGCCGCGCACCAGTTTCTCGAGGGCGATGTGCAGCACTGGTGGCATCCGCCGCTGGATCGCGGTGTCCGCACGGCGTGCTCCGATGATTATCTGTGGTTGCCACTCGCCACCGCGCGCTACGTGCTGGCTACTGCCGACACCGGCGTGCTGGACGAGCGCATGGTTTATCTCGAAGGGCGATCGCTGCATCCGGGCGAGGAATCGTATTACGACCTGCCGCAGGCATCCGGTGTCTACGAGACGCTGTATGAGCATGGCGTGCGCGCGATCATGCACAGCCTTCCGCGCGGTGAGCGCGGCCTGCCGTTGATCGGCTGCGGTGACTGGAACGACGGCATGAACCGCGTAGGCGAGGGCGGTCGCGGGGAAAGCGTCTGGCTGGGCTTCTTCTCGTGTGAGGTGATGACGCGCTTTGCCGAAGTCGCCAGGCTGCGCGGTGACGAAGCGTTTGCCCAGCGTTGCGAGAAAGAAGTCGCCACGCTGCAGTCGGCCTTGGAAGCGAACGCCTGGGACGGCGACTGGTATCGCCGCGCCTGGTTCGACGACGGCACCCCGCTGGGCTCGCGCGGCAATGATGAGTGCCGCATCGACTCGATCGCGCAAAGCTGGTCGGTGATTTCCGGCATCGGTTCGCCTAAACGCCAGCAGCAGGCCATGCGCTCGCTCGATCAGCATCTGGTGCGCCGCGGCGCTGGCCTGATCCAGCTGTTGGATCCGCCGTTCGACAAATCGCCGATGGATCCGGGCTACATCAAGGGTTATGTCCCCGGAGTGCGTGAAAACGGCGGGCAATACACGCATGCCGCGATCTGGGCCACGATGGCGTTTGCCGAACTGGGCAATAGCGAGCGCGCGTGGGAACTGCTGCGCATGATCAATCCGGTCAACCACGCCGGCGACGCAGCAGAAATGGACATCTACAAGGTCGAGCCGTACGTGGTTAGTGCCGACGTCTATGCGGTCGAACCGCACGTCGGTCGCGGCGGTTGGAGCTGGTATACCGGCTCGGCCGGCTGGATGTACCGCTTGATGGTCGAGTCCCTGCTCGGCTTGCGCCTGGACGCCGCTCATCTGCGGATCGAACCGGTGCTGCCCGCCGCGTGGGAGGGGTTCTCGATGGATTATCGCTATCGTGACACCTTGTATCGCATCCAGGTACGGCAGATCGCAGCGGACGGCATCCCCGCCCTCCGCCTGGATGGGGAGCCGCAGACGGACCGGAGGATTGCGCTGCGCGATGACGGTATCGAGCATCGAGTGGAGCTGGATCATCCGCGCACCATGTGACGGGCCGTCGTCACCAACAATGCGGGAAACGGGAACGTGCGGATCGCGCCAAGTTATCCGCCAGAAATCCTGCAGATAAAACTATAGTGAAGCGCTTTTCAGCTTCTCTGCATCCGCTATTCACGCTGTAAATGCTTTAGTAACGGAGTACTTGAGGCAGGCGTGTTGCCGCCGAAAGACTTCGCTGGAGAGCATTCCAGACCCGTATAATAGGAGACAAATTGCCATGATGACTAAGACTCTTAGCAAGACCCTGATGGCTGCCAGCCTTATTGTTGCGCTAGGCGCCGTGGGCGTCGCCCCAGCCATGGCCAGCGGCGCTGCGTTGCAAAACGACACGTCCAGCGATACCTCCATGAGCACCAAAGTGTCCGACACCTGGATTACCACCAAGGTGAAATCCGAGTTTGCTACCACCAAGGGTGTCAGCGCCACGCAGACGTCGGTCGACACCAAAGATGGCGTGGTGATGTTGACCGGTACCGTCGATTCGCAAGCCGAGAAACAGATGGCGATTCAGACTGCCCGTGCCGTCAAGGGTGTTCGCGCTGTGCAGGCTGACAAGCTGATGGTGGGCGCTACCGGTAGCGGTTCAATGAACCATGATTCGATGGGCAGTGGCGCAATGGGCAATGGCGCGATGAGCAGTGGCTCGATGGGCAGCGATTCGACGGGCAGCAGCGCGCATCACAGCATGTCCTCGGACACCAGTCTCGAGACC
>JALYXN010000332.1 GCA_030947085.1 Pseudomonadota bacterium
GTTGTAGCGTTTGCCGTGGCAGACATCGCAGGGCACGTATACATCCGGCAGAAAGTGCATTTCCACCTTGATCATGCCGTCGCCTTCGCAGGCCTCGCAGCGGCCGCCACGTACGTTGAAGCTGAAGCGGCCGGCGGTGTAGCCGCGCGCCCGAGCTTCGGGCACCTGGGCAAACATCTCGCGCAACGGCGTGAACAGGCCGGTGTAAGTAGCCGGATTCGAGCGCGGCGTGCGGCCGATCGGCGACTGGTCGATGTCGACCACCTTGTCGAACAGATCCATGCCCTCGACAGATTCGTACGGCGCCGCCTGCGTGCCGGCGCCGTTGAGTTCGGCCGCGGCCAGGCGGAACAGGGTGTCGTTGATCAAGGTCGACTTGCCCGAGCCGGACACGCCGGTGATGCAGGTGAACAGGCCAGCGGGTATCGCCACGTCGACGTTTTTCAGATTGTTGCCGCTGGCGCCCTTGAGGTGCAGCCACGACTCGTCGTCGATCGGCTGCCGCCGCTCGGTCGGGACCTCGATCGCGCGCACGCCGGAGAGAAACTGGCCAGTCACCGATCGCGGCGAATCGAGCATGTCCTGCACCGAGCCCTGCGCCACGATTTCGCCGCCGTGGACACCCGCACCAGGACCGATGTCGAGCACGTGGTCGGCCATGCGGATGGCGTCCTCGTCGTGTTCGACCACGATCACGGTATTGCCCAGGTCGCGCAGACGGGTCAACGTGCCCAGCAGGCGTTCGTTGTCGCGCTGATGCAGCCCGATCGACGGTTCGTCCAGTACATACATCACGCCCACCAGACCGGCGCCGATCTGCGATGCCAGGCGGATGCGCTGGGCTTCGCCGCCTGAAAGCGAATCGGCCTGGCGATCGAGGGTCAGGTAGTTCAGGCCGACATCGTTGAGGAAAGTCAGCCGTTCGTGGATTTCCTTGACGATCTTCACCGCGATCTCGCCACGCCAGCCCGGCAACGTGAGCTCGGCGAAGAACGCCAGCGCGTCGTCGATGGAACGATGGGTCAGCGACGGCAGCGCATGGTCGGCCACAAACACATTGCGCGCTGAACGGTTCAGCCGCTGGCCGTCACAACCCGGGCAGGGTTGGTCGCTGATGTAGCGGGCCAGCTCCTCGCGCACGGCGGAGGATTCGGTTTCCTTGTAGCGACGCTCGAGGTTCGGAAGGATGCCTTCAAAGGCATGTTCACGGGTGACCTTGCCGCCGCGCTCGGTGAGGTAGCGGAAGCTGATCCGGTCTTTGCCGCTGCCATGCAGGATCGCCTTGCGCACATCGGCGGGAAGTTTCTCCCACGGGGTGTCGACATCGAACTTGTAATGCGCTGCCAGTGACAGGATCAACTGGAAGTAGTGGGCGTTGCGCCGGTCCCAGCCGCGCACGGCGCCGCCGGACAGCGCTCGCTCCGGATGCGCGACGACGCGGGCCGGATCGAACACCTGGGTTATGCCCAGGCCGTCGCACTCCGGGCAGGCACCGACGGGCGAGTTGAACGAGAACAGCCGCGGCTCCAGCTCCGGCAGCGAGTAGTCGCAAACTGGGCAGGAGTAGCGCGAGGAGAGCAGCTGTTCAGTGGCCTTGGCATCGTCCATGTCGACCACGATCACCAGCCCATCGCCGAGCCGCAGCGCGGTCTCGAACGATTCGGCCAACCGCTGCTTGATGTCTTCGCGCGGACGGAACCGGTCGATCACCACCTCGATCGTATGTTTCTGGCGCAGGGTCAGCGGCGGCACCGCATCGAGATCGACAACAACGCCATCGACCCGTGCGCGCACGAAGCCCTGAGCGCGCAACTGCTCGAACACCTGCACGTGTTCGCCCTTGCGTTCTCGAATGACCGGGGCCAGCAGCATGAAGCGCTTTTCCCCCTCCATCGCCAGCGTGGCATCGACCATCTGGCTGACGGTCTGCGCCTCCAATGCGATGCCGTGATTGGGGCAGCGTGGCGTACCGACGCGTGCGAACAACAGTCGCAGGTAGTCGTAGATTTCCGTGATGGTTCCCACGGTGGAGCGCGGGTTGTGCGAGGTGGATTTCTGCTCGATCGAGATCGCTGGCGACAAGCCCTCGATATGATCGACGTCGGGCTTTTCCATGATCGACAGGAATTGCCGCGCATACGCAGACAGCGATTCGACATAGCGCCGCTGGCCCTCGGCGTAGATCGTGTCGAAAGCCAGCGATGACTTGCCCGAACCGGACAGACCGGTAATCACGATCAGCTGATCGCGCGGCAGGTCCAGGTCGATGTTCTTGAGGTTGTGCGTGCGAGCGCCGCGGATGCGAATAGTGTCCATGACGCCGGGATATGGGGGAGAAACTTTACTATACCAAGTCGTTTCGTGAGTTCAGTGTGGAATGGGTCCGGCCAGCGCCCAACCTTCGCTTTGCCAGTGGGGATGTGGCTAAATGCAGGTTTGCCGGCGTTCAATCCGCCGCCATGCAATCAACGGAGACAAGGCGATGAAATACGGGTTGGCGGTGATGGCGACGGGATGGTTGCTTGCGCTGGGCGTAGCCGGACCGGCTGCCGCCGCGCAACCCAGTGCGCCGCAGGTACGCCAGCTGTTCGAGGTCATGCACATGAGCCAGATGTTCGGCCACATGAATGCCCAGATGGCGGGCGTCATGGGCCGGGCCGTGCCCTGCGTGCCGGCGTCGTACTGGCAGGGCTTCATCGACGCCAGCAGCAGCCCGCAGTTGCTGGCCCGCATGGTGCCGATCTATCAGAAGCACTTTACCGCCGCCGAGGTCACCGGACTGCTCAAGTTCTACCGTTCTCCGCTGGGCCAGAAGGTCATCACGCAGATGCCGGTGACCATGGCGGAGGGCATGAAGGCCGGTCAGGTATGGGGTCGTGAGCGTGGTCAGACGATGATCCGCGCCTTGCAGCAGAAAGGGACACTGGACGCCACCGGACGCTGCCCCGCAAGCCCGGCAGCGACGCCCACGCCGGTCGAATGAGCTCGCAACGGGGTTTTTTGGTCTGCAAGGTGGTCAGTATTTGACCAGTGTATGTACGGGCCGTTATAATCCGCGGTTCGCCAGACCCGAGTTTGGGCCATGGCGATACCCAAGAGAATAACGACAGAAGGGCATTCCAATGAGTTACGCAGTCATCAAGACTGGCGGAAAGCAGTACCGCGTCATGCAGGGCGATGTCCTGCGCGTGGAGTTGTTGACCGCTGAAGAGGGCGCTACCGTGAACTTCGACCAGGTGTTGATGGTCGGTTCCGGCGAGTCCGTCACTGTCGGTGCACCGATAGTGGAAGGAGCAAGCGTCAGCGCTACCGTTCGCAAGCACGGCCGTGCCGACAAGATCCGCATCATCAAATTCCGCCGACGCAAGCATTACAAGCGTCAGCAGGGTCACCGTCAGCATTTCACCGAAATCGAGATCACGGGCATCACTGCCTGAGCACCTGGAGCAATGAGTCATGGCACATAAAAAAGGCGTAGGTTCCAGCCGCAACGGTCGCGATTCGAACCCGAAATACCTGGGCGTGAAGATCTACGGTGGCCAGGCCATCGAAGCCGGCAATATCATCGTGCGTCAGCGCGGCACCCAGTTTCATCCGGGCCCCGGCGTGGGTCTGGGACGTGACCATACCCTGTTTGCATTGGTTGATGGCACCGTCCACTTCGCGGTTCGCGGCAACAAGAACCGCCGTTTCGTCGACGTCGTTCAGGCGTAAGCTCGCGAAGCGCGGTGACGAGAGCCCCGCCTTGGCGGGGCTTTTGTTTTTTGTCACGGGATTCGAGATTCGGGATTCGTAAAGGCCAAGGCAGTCGCACGCCAGGTTCTCGGAATGCCATCCAGGTCCGATTGAGTAAGCATCCCCGGCTCGTGATCTTTCGATTCCCCCATCCCCAATCCCCAATCCCGGCCCTGAAATGAAATTTGTCGACGAAGCCAATGTAAGAATCAAGGCCGGTGATGGCGGCAACGGCTGCATCAGCTTTCGCCGCGAGAAGTTCATCCCCTTCGGCGGTCCCGACGGCGGTGATGGCGGCTTTGGTGGCTCGATCTGGCTGGTCGCCGACGAGGGCATCAACACCTTGGTCGACTTTCGTCATCAGCGCAGTTTCAAGGCGGAGCGTGGCCAGAACGGCATGGGCAGCCAGATGTATGGCAAGGGTGGCGATGACACCGAGATCCGCGTTCCGGTCGGCACCATGATCACCAATGTCGACACCGACGAGGTGATCGGCGACCTGACCCGTGACGGACAGCGCATGCTGGTGGCGCAGGGCGGCAAGGGCGGGCTGGGCAATATACACTTCAAGACCTCGGTGAACCGGGCGCCGCGCAAGGCCACGCCGGGCACGCCGGGCGAGGAACGCGAGCTGAAGATGGAGCTGCGGCTGCTGGCCGACGTGGGTCTGCTGGGCTTTCCCAATGCGGGCAAGTCAACCTTCATTCGCGCTGTCTCCGCCGCCACCCCGCGGGTGGCGGACTACCCGTTCACCACGCTGCACCCCCATCTGGGCGTGGTCAGCCTCGGCACCGACCAGAGCTTCGTGATTGCGGACATTCCCGGCCTGATCGAGGGTGCATCCGAGGGCGCCGGCCTGGGCATCCAGTTTCTGCGGCACGTGGCCCGCACCAGTCTGCTGCTACACCTGGTGGATATCGCCCCGATCGACGGCTCCGATGTTGCCGCGCAGGTGCGCGCGATCGAGCTTGAGCTGGAGAAGTTCAATCCGGAGTTGCTCGAGCGTCCGCGCTGGCTTGTACTGAACAAGGCCGACATGCTGAGCAAGGAAGAGGGCGAAGCGGTCGCCAAAGAAGTCATTGCCGAACTGGGCTGGACCCAGCCGTGGTTCCTGGTGTCCGCGATTGCCCGCGACAACACCATGGCGGTGTGCCAGAAAGTGCAGCGCTTCTTCGAGACTCATCGCGAGGAAAATGGTAATCGTGCCGACATGATGCCCAATGACGTGCGACTGCGTGGCGAAACGCCGCCCCGGGAATGATCCAGGCCGATCCTTACGGATCGGCTGCGCGCCTCCCCGCGCACTGTCTGTGCAAGTTACATGCGGAATACGCCGAAACGCTGCGGCTCGATCGGTGCATTCATCGAGGCTGAGATGGCCAGGCCAAGCACCCGCCGCGTATCGGCCGGATCGATAATGCCGTCGTCCCACAACCGGGCGCTGGCGTAGTACGGATGGCCCTGGCGCTCGTACTGTTCCCTCAGCGGCGCCTTGAACGCTTCCTCCTCGTCCGCCGACCATTCGCCACCCTTGGCCTCGATGCCATCGCGCTTCACCGTGGCCAGCACCGATGCAGCCTGCTCGCCGCCCATCACCGAAATCCGTGCGTTCGGCCACATCCACAGGAAGCGGCCGCCGTAGGCACGGCCGCACATGGCGTAGTTGCCCGCGCCGAAGCTGCCGCCGACCACCACGGTGAACTTGGGTACGTGTGAACAGGCCACGGCGGTCACCATCTTGGCGCCGTCCTTGGCAATGCCGGCCTGCTCGTATTTCTTGCCGACCATGAAGCCGGTGATGTTCTGCAGGAAAACCAAGGGCACGTTGCGCTGATTGCACAGCTCGATGAAGTGCGCGCCCTTGAGTGCGCTTTCGGCAAACAGGATGCCGTTGTTGGCAACGATGCCGACCGGATAGCCGTGGATGTGCGCGAAGCCGCAGACCAATGTCTTGCCGTAGCGTGCCTTGAACTCGTGCAATGCCGAGCCGTCGACGATCCGCGCAATGATTTCGCGGATATCGAACGGACGACGCGTGTCCTGCGGAATCACGCCATAGAGCTCCTCGGCGGCGTACTTCGGTTCCTCGGGCACGCGCAGCGCCAGCGGTACCTGTTTGGTGCGATTGAGGTGCGCCACGATGTCGCGGGCAATCGACAAGGCGTGGGCGTCGTTCTCGGCGTAGTGATCGGCCACGCCTGATATCGCGGTGTGTACATCAGCCCCGCCCAGGGTTTCCGCATCGACCACTTCGCCGGTGGCGGCTTTCACCAATGGCGGGCCGCCAAGGAAAATGGTGCCCTGTTCGCGCACGATGATGGTCTCGTCGCTCATCGCCGGCACATACGCGCCGCCGGCGGTGCACGAGCCCATGACCACGGCGATCTGCGGAATGTTCAGCGCGGACATGCGCGCCTGGTTGTAAAAGATGCGCCCGAAGTGTTCCTTGTCCGGAAATACTTCGTCCTGCAGTGGCAGGAACGCGCCGCCGGAATCGACCAGATAAACGCATGGCAGCCGATTTTCCAGCGCCACTTCCTGCGCGCGCAAATGCTTCTTCACTGTCATCGGGAAGTAGGTGCCACCCTTCACGGTGGCGTCGTTGGCAACCACCACGACCTCAATGCCGTTGACCCGGCCGATACCGGTGATCACGCCGGCAGCCGGCGCCGCATCGTCGTACATGCCGTGCGCGGCCAGTGGCGACAGTTCGAGGAACGGCGAGCCCGGGTCAAGCAGTGCGCGGATGCGCTCGCGCGGCAACAGCTTGCCGCGGGCCGTGTGCTTGTCGCGTGCCTTGCTGCCGCCGCCCTCCGCCGTGCGGATGAGTTCGCGTTGGAGATCAGCCACCGCGGCACGCAATTGCGCGCTGCTGGCTTGAAAATCGGGTGATCGCGGATCGATCTGGGATGCGATGACGCTCATGGACACGAACTCACGTTGAAGGTTTCATGGCGGGACCACCGATGATAGCGGTCGTCGTCCAAGGACCAAAGTCGTCAGCCCTGTTTGCTGTGGGG
>JALYXN010000338.1 GCA_030947085.1 Pseudomonadota bacterium
ACGTGATTCTGCCGTGCCCACACCGCCGCATCGATCGCCAGCCAGGGCATCAACAGCCGCAGGCAGAGCGCGCCAGCGATGCCGAAGCCGAGGTTGGCGGGCCAGCGATGAAGCCGATGGGGATCGCTTTGGTGGCGGGGCCAACGCCATTCGGCCAGGGCCAGTACGACCAGCAGCAGCAGAAAAACCGAGCCCCGCCAGAGCACGGCGCTCATCAGGCAAGCGGCCGAACGATCACGAACCCTGCGCGTCGCGGCGACGCTTGCGCAGATCGAGCAGCTTTTCGCGCAGCTGCAGTTCCAGGCCGCGTTCGACCGGCTCGTAGAACACCGTGCCGACCAACTCATCGGGCAGGCATTGCTGATCGAGCGCGATGCCGCCTTCGGCGTCATGGTCGTACTGGTAGCCCTTGCCGTAGCCAAGCCCTTTCATCATCTTGGTTGGCGCATTGCGCAGGTGCATCGGCACTTCCAGCGTGCCCTGCTCCCGAATGGCGGCACGCGCCTTGTTGTAGGCCATGTAGGCCGCATTGCTCTTGGGCGCGATGGCCAGCCAGATCGCCAGCTGCGCCAGTCCGAGTTCGCCCTCGGGACTACCGAGCCGTTCGTAGGTATCCCACGCGTCCAGCGCCATGCGCCAGGCGCGCGGTTCGGCCAGGCCCACGTCCTCGACCGCCATGCGAGTCATGCGCCGGGCCAGATATAGCGGGTCGACACCACCGTCGAGCATGCGGCACAACCAGTACACGGCGGCGTCCGGGTCGGATGAGCGCACGGACTTGTGCAGCGCCGAGATCTGGTCGTAGAACTGCTCGCCCTGCTTGTCGAAGCGGCGGGTGCGGTCGGCCAGCACCTGGGTCAGCGTGGCTTCGCCGATTTCACCGTCCTCGGCCAGTTCGGCGGCGATTTCCAGCAGGGTCAGCGCGCGGCGCACGTCGCCATCGGCGGCTTGGGCGATCGAGGCGAGCGATTCGTCACCGACGTTGAGTTTCAGCGCGCCGAGCCCGCGCTCGCTGTCGGCCAGGGCCACTCGCAGCGCCGCCACGATGTCCTCGGGCGAGACCGGCTCCAGCACATGCACGCGGCAACGCGACAGCAGGGCCGAGTTCAGCTCGAATGACGGATTCTCGGTCGTGGCACCGATGAAGATGATCACACCCTTTTCGATATGCGGAAGAAACGCATCCTGCTGGGTCTTGTTGAAACGATGCACCTCGTCCACGAACAATACGGTGCGCCGGCCGCGCGCAAACTGCACCTCGGCCTCGGCCAGGGCCTTGCGCACGTCCGGCAGGCCGGAAAGCACCGCCGAAATGGCGCGGAAATCCGCATCCGCATAGCGCGCGACCAGCAGCGCCAGCGTGGTCTTGCCGCAACCGGGCGGCCCCCACAACACCATCGAATGGATCTTGCCCGCCTCCAGCGCGCGGCGAAGTGCCTTGTCCGGACCGACCAGCCGCTGCTGCCCGACGATATCGTCGAGGCTGCGCGGGCGCATGCGCTCGGCCAGCGGCTTGAGGTCGTCTGGCTCGGCGAACAGGCCCGGTTCGGGCGTCATCAGGGAACGTGACATCGCACCATGATACGACATGGCCACTGCTTCAATCTCCCCCTGGACAAGCGGTATTTGCGGCTATCATCTAATTCGCTCGCGGTCTGCGGTCGCCACACATTTCGAGGATGAGCACGCAGTGAAGGCAACCGGGCACGCTCTCAGCAAACGTACCATGGCGTACGCCAAGATCGCGGCCTTGATTATTTTCAACCGGCAGCGCGCACCTTGACGGCGATACCGGCCCTGCTACCGAAAGTGCGCGCCGGCCTGGCTGGTCTGGTGATACTGCTGGTGCTTTGTTGCCCACTAGCCCGGGCGACGGATGGCGATCCGTGGAAGCCGTTCGACATGCCCTGGTTTACCCAGGTCGGCATCGCCGAAGGCCTGCCTCATTCAGTCACAACCGCGGTGGCACAGGATCGTTCGGGCCTGATGTGGATCGGCACCATGGGCGGTCTGGTCCGTTATGACGGATACCGATTGCAGGTCTTTGAAGCCAGCAGGCCCGGCACCGCGGGACTGCCGGACGTGTATGTGCGCAGCCTGCTGGCACTGTCCGACGGCAGCCTGCTGATCGGTACCAATGCTGGCGGACTGGTCCGCTTCGATCCCTCCAAAAACCACTTTCACGTGTACAAGATCGGCGTCGGCGGATTGTCGGATCGCAAGGTGTACTCGCTCAGTGAAGATCACGCCGGCGGGGTGTGGATCGCCACCGAGCGTGGCCTCGACCACCTCGATGTCGCCTCCGGCACGCTTACCCAGATCGATACCGGAGCGGACACGGCAGCGCGAAATTTCAGCGTGATGCAGGACCGCGCCGGCAACGTCTGGCTAGGCAACGATGACGGCCTTTTCGTGCGACACGAAGGAAGCACGCCATTCGTTCGCCAGAGGACCACCAACAAGGCCGCGCACAGCGTGCTGGCCGATGAGATCTGGGCACTGCGGGAAGACAGCGAGGGCCGCATCTGGGCTGGCGGCGTGCAGGCGGGCGCCGCCTATCGCGACACGGGAGGTCATTGGCACGGTGTGCCCGGTTTTAGTGGCTATTCCGACGGTCTCCACCATGCCACCGTGCGCGCTTTCCTGCAGACGGATGACGGTGCCAGCTGGATGGCCACCGACGGCAGCGGCCTGATCGAATACCGGCCCGGTGACACCGGAATCCGCCAGGTAATGCACGATTCCGCCGTACCCTCCTCGCTGCCCGGCGACTCGGTTCGCGCATTGCTGCAGGACCGCTCGGGGAACCTGTGGGCCGCGACTGATCTGGGCGTGGCACGAACCGACCCCAACGCGCGCACCGCCTTTTCGGTGCTGCCTTCGCCCCTGGAGCGCCACGCGCTGGCGGACAGCAACGTCAACAGCATCTTCGTCGACTCGCACCAGCGCATCTGGCTTGGGCTTGGCGCCGGACATATCGACATGATCGACCTGAAAGCAGGCGACATGCACCATCTGCACCTGACCGGTGCCCAGAGTCAGCGCGACGTGCGCTCGATCACCGAGGCCGCTGACGGATCCCTCTGGGTGGGCAGCCAGGGCCTTGCATGGATCGATCCTCAGACGCTGGCCATCACTGACGTCGACCTGCCAACACTCGACAACAAGCCGATCCTGACCATGGCGACTGACGGCAACCAGATCATCATCGGCACCTACGATGGCGTCTACCGATACGACCCCATTACGCGTGTGCTCGATCACGCGAGCCATGTCGCGAATGACCCAAACAGCCTGGGTAGCGATACGGTGCGGCAGATTGCA
>JALYXN010000402.1 GCA_030947085.1 Pseudomonadota bacterium
CGTAAGTCGTAGCCCCCGGTCCTTGCTGGCGCTTTCCACCGCACGCACGAACCCTTTCGCATCATGGTGGTGCGGAAGATGGCCATGCAGGGTGTCGATCGCGTCGTGAGTCAAGCAGTCACCTCGGGTGGATCATACATCGCAAGACAGTTGCGTCTGTTCAGCGTTTCGGCGGCAATGGCGGCGGCTTTGCCAGCGGTCGAGGGCGGATTTTGCGCAGCACCACAACCCAGCCGATCGGCCCCAGTACCCAGGCCCAGATCACGCCCTCCAGCCAGCGACCCCGCCACCAGCCGATCAAGGCGCCGATGACGACAAACGCCAGGTTCCACCAGAATATGGCTGCCCACGGCAGCATATTCAACAGGTTGAGAAAGACATGAACCCAGGCGCCCGGCGCGTCGAGATCGACGCCTTGAGTTGCCCGGGCCAGCCATTCATCCATGCTTTTTCATGCGTTCACCGCCAGTCGGAAAATCAGCCTTTAGGCTCTATCAGCTCTGGGCTATCGCGATGGCCGCATCGATGCGCCGCAGCGCCTCATCGCGACCGGTCAGATAGATCGTGTGGTCGATCGACGGCGAGACCTGGGTGCCGGTCATCGCCACGCGCAACGGCTGGGCGATCTTGCCCATGCCCAGTTCCAGCTTTGCCGCCACCTGCTCGATCACCTGATGGATCGGTTCAAGCTTCCACTCGCACTGCGCCAACAATGCTTTCACGGCGGACAGGACCGACGCCACCGTGGCGCTGCGAAGATGCTTGGCGACCGCCTTGTCGTCCCATTCGGCGATCGGCGCGTACCAGATCCTTGCGCGCTCGGCCATTTCCTTCAGCGTATGCACGCGTTCGCGCAAGGCGACGATCACGTCCACCGGCGCGGGGCCGTTCGACAGATCGATACCGGCACGGTGCAGATGCCAGGTGAATTCCTCCACCAGCGTCTGCGGATCGTCAGTCTTCAGATAATGCTGGTTGATCCAGGCCAGCTTCTCGGTATCGAACCGTGAGGCGGCCTTGTTGACGTCGGCAATGTCGAACAGCGCAATCATTTGCTCGCGCGAGAAAATCTCCTGATCGCCGTGGGACCAGCCCAGTCGCACCAGATAATTGAGCAGCGCGTGCGGCAGCAGGCCATCTTCGCGATAGTCCATCACACTGACGGCGCTGGTGCGCTTGGAGAGCTTCCTGCCTTCCTTGTCGAGAATCATCGGCAAGTGCGCGAATTCCGGCACTGGCGCACCAAGCGCCTTATAGATATTGATCTGCCGCGGCGTGTTGTTGACGTGGTCGTCGCCGCGAATCACCTCGGTGATGCCCATGTCGATGTCGTCCACCACCACGGCGAAGTTGTAGGTCGGCCAGCCGTCGGAGCGAAAGATCACCAGATCGTCCAGCTCGCTGTTGCTCCACTCGATCCGGCCCTTGACCTTGTCGTCGAACACCACCGAACCCTCGCTGGGGTTGCGGAAACGGATCACCCGGTGAGGATCATCACGCAGCGGCTCGTTGCGATCGCGGTAGTAGCCGTTGTAGCGCGGCTTTTCGCCTTTCGCCATCGCGACATCGCGCATGGCCTCGATCTCGTCCTTGCTTTCGTAGGCGTAGTAAGCCTTGCCATCAGCCACCAGCGCGTCCGCTACTTCCTGATAGCGCGCCAGCCGGTGGGTCTGGTAGATCGGCGCTTGGTCGGCATCCAGACCCAGCCAGTGCATCGCGTCGAGGATGGCCTTGACCGCCTCTTCCGTTGAGCGCTCACGATCGGTGTCCTCGATGCGCAACACGAACTCGCCGCCACGGCGACGCGACTCCAGCCAGCAATAAAGCGCGGTGCGGGCGCCGCCGATGTGCAGGAAACCGGTGGGACTGGGAGCGAAACGGGTACGAACAGTCATCAGAATATCGACAGCGTGGGAGCGGAACCGTCGATTTTAACCGATCTGCATCTGTTTCATGACCGATCCATCGAGGCAGACCAACGAGGACGAATAGCGCACGCCGCACGACCATCGTCACCATGACGTCATGTCGCCGCCATGCAGGCGCAACGCGATCCGGCAATGCTGGGCCAAGCCAAGCACAGGTACCGTCATGCGCATCGGCATTGTCAGCGAAACCTATCCCCCGGAAATCAATGGCGTCGCACTGACCGTGCAAAACCTTGCCGCCGGCCTGGCGCAGCGCGGCCACAGTGTCGACCTGATCTGCCCGCGGCAGTCGACTGCATTCGACGACGAGCCAGGTATCGAGGTGACCAGCGTCCGCGGCGGTGCCCTGCCGCGCTACCCAGGCCTGCGCTTCGGCCTGCCCGCCGGGCGCGCCTTGCGCAAGCACTGGGGACGGCATCGGCCCGATGCCATC
Organism: Pseudomonadota bacterium; assembly: GCA_030947085.1. Lineage (GTDB taxonomy): Bacteria > Pseudomonadota > Gammaproteobacteria > Xanthomonadales > Rhodanobacteraceae > Rhodanobacter. Next base: position 2,362 of record JALYXN010000402.1, read on the forward strand.
TACGTGGCCACGGAAGGTCCGCTCGGCTGGTCTGCGCTGCGTGCGGCGCGGCGGCTGGGGATACCGGTCAGCAGCGGCTTCCACACCCGATTCGACGCCTACGCGGATCACTACGGGGTCGGTCTGCTCACCCCATTGGTGCGCGGCTACCTGAGCCGGTTTCATCAGCGCGCGGGAGCCACCCTGGTTCCCACCGATGCGCTGGTACAAGAGTTGCAGGCGATGGGCATATCCAATGCCCGAGTGTTGCGACGCGCCGTGGATACGCAATTGTTTCATCCACGCCATCGCGATGAGGCGCTGCGCGCCAGTTGGGGCGTGGCCCCCCACGTTCCCGTGGTGCTTTATGTGGGGCGCATCGCGGCGGAGAAGAATCTCGACCTGGCGGTGCGGGCCTTTCGCGCCTTGCAGCAGCAAATACCCCACGCACGTTATGTCTGGGTCGGCGACGGGCCGGCACGCGCCGCACTGGAGACGGCCCATCCGGACTTCATCTTTGTCGGCGTGCAGCGCGGCGATGCGCTGGCCCGTCACTATGCCAGTGCCGACCTGTTTCCGTTCCCCAGCCTCAGCGAGACCTTCGGCAACGTGATCGTCGAGGCGCTGGCGGCAGGTCTGCCGGTGGTGGCTTATGCCGAAGGCGCCGCACGCGAGCACCTCACCAGCGGCGTCAATGGCTACCGCATCGAATCGGGTAACGAGGCAGCGTTCATCGAGGCCACCTGCCGGGTGGGCAGCAACCCCGCCCTGATCCGGCACATGGGCCGCGCTGCCCATGCCGGCATGGCGGGGCTTTCACCCAACGCCGTCGTCCAGGATTTTGAAGCACTTCTGCGCGAGATGGCCGAGGAGAATCAACATGAAGATCTTGCCGCCCTTGCCCACGCCTGAGATGTCTCCGAACCTGCGCCTGGCGCTCGACCGCCGGGTCTGCGTGCTGGCCAATCGTTGGGGCGCCCGCCGCGCCGTCGGCATCTTCTTCGGCATCATCAGCCGGTTGGGCGACGGCGTGTTCTGGTATGCCTTGATGGCCGTGCTGGTGCTGGTGGCCGGGCAACGCGGACTGGCCGCTGCCGCGCACATGGCGACCACCGGTATCGCGGCACTGCTGCTGTATCGCGTGTTGAAACATTACACGCGCCGACCGCGCCCTTATCGGGTCTGTCCGGGGGTGATTGCCCACATACCCGCGCTGGATGAATTCAGCTTTCCGTCCGGCCATACCTTGCAGGCGGTGAGTTTCACCGTCATCGCGCTGGCGTGGTATCCGCTGCTGGCGCCGCTGCTGCTTGGATTCACCACCCTGGTTGCCGCATCACGGGTCGTTCTGGGCCTGCATTATCCCAGTGACGTGCTTGCCGCCACCGCCATCGGCTGCGCGCTGGGCGCCACGTCATTGTGGCTGCTGCCGCCGTTCGTATGACAGGCGCTGATCAGCATCTGCGCACGCTGTCGACATCGCCTTTGCCATCAGACAGATAGCGACCTTGTGCACAGGCTTTGCGCCCCGCGCTCCACAGCGGCTGTGGAGAACTTTGATTCAGAGGTACGACAACCGCCTCCGAGTGGGCAAACTTTCGACACTGCGTAGCAAGTGCTTGTTGTCAAAGGCCGCCGATCGGGTTGTCCACAGGCTTGTACAGAACAGGCACACAGACGCTGTGGAAAAGTGCGCGGCAACGTCACGGCCGATGCCGAAAAAATCTTGCAGGGCGCGGCACTCTCCTGCTCAGTTCATGACCAGTCCGTGGCAAGTGCTTGATGTATCAACGCCGCTGCCGGGTTGTCCACAGGCTTTACTGCCACGCTTCCACAGCGGCTGTGGAAAACTCGAACGCTGAAACGACGATGCCGCCTCGCGGCGGCATCGCTTCAACGCGCAGCCCGAGGGTCAGGCGGCGCGCGACTGCTTCATCAGGATGCCGAACAGATCAGCCAGCGTGTCGCGCATCTCGCGTCGGTCGACGATCAGGTCGATGGCGCCGTGCTCGATCAGGAACTCCGAACGCTGGAATCCCTCAGGCAGGGTTTCACGCACGGTCTGCTCGATCACCCGCGGCCCGGCAAAGCCGATCAACGCCTTCGGCTCGCCGATGTTGATGTCGCCAAGCATGGCCAGACTGGCGGACACGCCGCCAGTGGTGGGATTGGTCAGTACGCTGATGTACGGCACGCCGGCATCGCGCAGTCGCGCCAGCGCGGCCGAGGTCTTGGCCATCTGCATCAACGAGAACAGCGCCTCCTGCATGCGCGCGCCGCCGGTGGCCGAGAAACACACCAGCGCGCTGCGCTCCGCCAGCGCGCGTTCGGCAGCACGGGTGAATTTTTCACCGACCACCGAACCCATTGAGCCACCCATGTAGGCAAACTCGAACGCCACCGCCATCAAGGACCGACCTTTCAGCTTGCCGCTCATGGCCAGCAGCGCATCCTTTTCGCCAAGCTTCTTCTGCGTGGCGGTGATGCGGTCGCGATACTTCTTGGTATCGCGAAATCTCAGCGGATCGGTAGGCTCCATGCTGGCCCACAGCTCCTGGCCGGAGCCCTCGTCCAGCAGCGCGTCCAGGCGCATGCGGGCGCTGATGTAGTGATGATGCCCGCACTTGGGGCACACCATCAGGTTGCGCTCCAGTTCCGGCCGATACAGCACCGTGCCGCAGCCGCCGCACTTGTCCCACACGCCTTCAGGTACCGAGCCCTTGGCGGCGCTCGGGTTCTGTTGGGGGTGAGTGCGCGGGTTCATGATTTTCTGCAGCCAGTTCATCGCATCACCTGAATTTTTCCGGCCCGACCGTTTCAGGTCCGGCACTTCTGGGCGCGCCGTGGTCGAGCGGCGCGAACTCTCAATCTGCGTCGAGCGCGGCACGGATCGGAGCCAGAAACGCATGAGCCCGCCCGGCAACCTCGCTCGCCTCCGTGGCGCCGGCCAGACGTTCGACCAGTGCACTGCCGATCACCACCGCATCGGCGAAACCGGCGATCGCCACGGCGCTCGCGGCATCACGAATGCCGAAACCCACCGCCACCGGAGCATTCGACCGGGCGCGAATTTCCGCCACCCGAACCGCGATGTCGGAGGTGCTCAAGCTCATCGTACCCGTGATCCCGGCAACCGAGACATAGTACAGGAAACCCTGCGCCGACCCGCACAGCTGCGCCAGACGCGCCGGTGCGGTGGTGGGTGCGGCAAGCAGGATCTGTTGCAGGCCCGCGTCCGTCAACGGCTGCAGGACCGCGGCCTCCTCCAGCGGGCAATCCACCAGCAGCACACCGTCCACCCCGGCCGCCACCGCGTCGTCGGCAAAACGGGCGTAACCGTGGATCTCGATCGGATTGAGATAACCCATCAACACGATCGGCGTCTGCGTATCGCGCTGACGGAACGCGGCCACCCAGCCCAGTACCTGTTCCAGCCCGACACCCTGCGCAATCGCCCGCTCGCTGGCATGCTGGATGACCGGGCCATCGGCCATCGGATCGGAAAACGGCACACCCAGTTCGATCACATCGGCGCCAGCCTCCGCCAGCGCGTGCATCAAGGCGACCATGTGTTGCGGCGAGGGGTCACCGGCGGTGACGAACGGAATCAATCCCGTCCGACCCGCCGCCTTGAGCTCGGCGAAGCGACGATCGATCCGGCTCATGGTGAGAAATGAGTGGAGAGAAGTGAGAAACGGGTGTTCATGTTGACGCCTTGTGCTGATAGGTTGAAATTTGAAGTTGACGTAGCGGTTGCCTTTCTCTCATTTCTCACTCCTGGCCACTCGTTCCTGGCTCATACGTCGACTCCTTCGCGCGCGGCGATGGTATGTACGTCCTTGTCGCCGCGGCCGGACAGGTTGCACAGCACCAGTCCGTCCTTAGGCAGTTCGCGCGCCAGCTTGATCGCCTGCGCAACGGCGTGGCTGGACTCCAGCGCCGCCAGGATGCCCTCCTGCCGCGCCAGCAGGTGGAACGCCTCCATCGCCTCGTCGTCGGTGACGCCGACATACTCGGCGCGACCGGCATCCTTCAGAAACGCGTGCTCGGGGCCGACGCCGGGATAATCCAGCCCGGCCGAGATCGAGTGAGTTTCAGTGATCTGGCC
>JALYXN010000403.1 GCA_030947085.1 Pseudomonadota bacterium
AAGGCCGATGAGTTGCCGCCGGGCGACGACACCCACGAACACCGCGCCGCGGCCGGCAAGCGCGACGTGTGGACGCGCACGGTCGATCTGTATGCCAATACGCTGGACTGGGTGCTCGACCATCGACCGTTGACGATGCTGGTCGCCGCTTCCGCCGTGGTGCTGACGGTATTTTTGTACATCGTGATCCCCAAGGGCCTGCTGCCCGAGCAGGACACCGGCCTGATCACCGGCGTGGTGCAGGCGGATGACAACGTGGCCTTCGCGCAGATGGAATTGCGCACCAAGGCGGTCGCCGACGCGCTGCGCAAGGATCCGGACGTGGCTGGCGTGGCCGCGTTCATCGGCGCCGGCACGATCAACCCTACCTTGAACCAGGGCCAGCTCAGCATCGTGCTGAAAGGCCGGGGCGATCGCGACGGCCTGGACAAACTGCTGCCGCGGCTACAGCACGCCGTGGGGAACATCCCCGGTGTGGCGCTGTATCTGAAGCCGGTGCAAGACGTGACCCTGGACAGCCGCGTTTCGGCCACCGAATACCAGTATTCGATGTCCGAAGTGAACTCGGTCGAGCTGGCGAAATACGCCGGCCAGATGACTCAGGCCATGCGGCAACGGCCGGAACTGGCCGACGTCGACAACAACCTCTCCAACAACGGCAACGCGCTCAAGCTCACCATCGATCGCGAAAAGGCCAGCCGCCTGGGCGTGCCGGTGCAGACCATCGACGACACGCTTTACGATGCGTTTGGCCAGCGTCAGATCTCCACCATCTTCACCCAGCTCAACCAGTACCGCGTAGTGCTGGAAGTGGCGCCCGAATTCCGCACCAGCGATGACTTGCTGACCAAGTTGACCGTACGCGGCAACGGCAACGGCGCGCTGACCGGCAGCAACGCCACCAGCTTCGGTCAGCTGAAGTCGAGCAACTCGGCCACGCCGTCGGGCATCGGCAATGCCGGCAATGTGGGCTTCGACATCGGCGGTGGCGGCAATATTCCGCTGTCGTCGCTGGTCAGCGCACAGGTCACCAGCGCGCCATTGGTGATCAGTCACCAGCAGCAGCTGCCGGCGGTCACGCTGTCGTTCAATGTGGCGCCGGGCTATGAACTGTCCGACGCGGTAGCGGCGATTCACAGCGTCGAACGGCAGTTGAAGTTCCCGCCACAGGTGCGCGGCGAATTCGTCGGCAAGGCGGCAGAGTTTGCCTCCTCCATCGGTGACGAGGTGCTGTTGCTGCTGGCCTCGATCGTGGTGATCTACATCGTGCTGGGCGTCTTGTACGAAAGTTACATCCATCCGTTGACGATCATCTCCACCTTGCCGCCGGCTGGCGTCGGCGCCTTGCTGGCACTGATCCTGTGCGGCATGAGCCTGTCGGTGGACGGCATCGTCGGCATCGTACTGCTGATCGGTATCGTCAAGAAAAACGCGATCATGATGATCGACTTCGCGATCGAGGCGCGACGCACTGGCATGAACGCGCGCGATGCGATCCGTCGCGCCTGCCTGCTGCGTTTTCGTCCCATCATGATGACCACCGCGGCGGCCATGCTGGGCGCCCTGCCGCTGGCGCTGGGCAACGGCATCGGTGCCGAGCTGCGTCGTCCGCTGGGCGTCTCCATCGTCGGCGGCCTGCTGCTGTCCCAGTTGGTAACGCTTTACACCACGCCGGTGATCTACCTGTACATGGAGCGTTTCTCCGACTGGCTGGCGTTGCGCCGCGAGCAGCGTGCACTGACCCGCGCCCAGGCGCACGGCATGACGTGACCGGCGGCATCCGGCCTCCCGCCAAAAAAGCACCCCCTCCCAACCTCCCCCTACGATGCAGGGGGAGGAGCATGGCGCGTGCAAGGAGAGGAACGCCACCGCTGCCCACCCCAGAGCCACGCCGCTCCGCTCCCTCCCCTGCAAAGCAGGGGAGGGCTGGGGTGGGGTCGCTCTTCCCCCCATCAACCTTTTCGCCTCCCGAACGTTGAGAGTGGGATGATTCCTCTGCGCGCATCCTTCCATGC
>JALYXN010000419.1 GCA_030947085.1 Pseudomonadota bacterium
GTTGTACCGTGCCGGTGGCGGCATGGTGTGTGCGGGTAGAACACGGCCTGTATCTGCAAGGCATGGTGGGCGATGCGAGCAGCGGGCGCCTGCTGCGTGCTGAAGCCAGCGGACATGCTGACCAGGCATCGGCGCTGGGTCGTGAAGTCGCAGCCATGCTGCTGACGCAAGGCGCCGGCGACATGCTCGGTCTTTAGAAGGCGATTTGCCTGATCGGAAAGAAGCCGGCCCGGCAACGCTTTCGCGGCCGGGCCGATTCGTCCGCGCGGGCGTTTCGGCTTAGAAGCTGTAGACCAGGTTGGTGGTGGTCAGCGTGTCGGTCCTCTTCACCCCGTACTTCACGTCGCTATTGTGACGCACCTGAAAACCTACCTTCAGAGCCATCTTCTGGGTCATGTTGACGGCAAGGCCGGCGTCATTTTGCAGATACGTGTTCTTGGAGCCCGCTTCCATCAGCAAGGTGTCCTCGAACGAGGTATTGGCGGTGAGCTTGTACTTGTAGTTGATCAGGCCACGGGCGACCACTTCACTTTCCGTCGGCTGCTGCTGGGCGATCACGTCGCCGTTCACCACCACGTCGACATCGGCTGGCCGGTAGCGCTTGTAACCCGGACCGATTTCGAATGACAACTCGTTGCGCTCGTCCTTCAGCGCAATGTAGCCATAGCCGAGCGAGACGATGCCCTGCCACAGATTGGCGCCGAAATCGTCATGCTCGTAGCGACCGGCACCCACGATATAACTGCGCGGATCGAGCTTGTAGCCGACCGACGCGCCACCGTCGTAGCGATTGGCCGTGGTATTGAACTGTTTCACCGTGTTGCCGGCGTCGTCGACCACCGTCTGCTGGCTCTTGGAACGCAGGGCGTCGACGAAGAAGCTGTTCTTCCACTGCTCGTTTTCCTGATTCAGGCCGAGCTTGGCATTGATGTTCTGCGAACGGGAGTTACCGGTGGCCGAGGCAAAGCCGAATTCACCCGACCCGCTCCAGCCGCCATTCTGTGCAGCCGTGTTGGTGTTCTGGGCCTGCGCGGTGAAGCTCGCGAAGGCGGCCAGCAGCAAACCGGCAATCAGGGTCTTTTTCATGCAGGGACTATCCATTTGTTAAAAATCAGCAAGTCGCTACCTTAACGGCAGGCATTGAACTCGCAATGAACGAAACCGGTAACGTGCTCTATCCCGCGGCTTCGTCGCGTACCAGCAGTGACTCGTAAAGATGGCGTTCCAGCCATTTTCCCAGCAGGCAACTGGGCACCGCCACCGCGGCGGCGACGAGATCGACGCCTTCGCGGCTGGCCAGCAACAGCGCGATGCACGGCAGCACATAGGTAAAAAAGGCGGCCATGAAACGGGCCGTGCCCAGCGCATGGTCGCGGCTGAATCTGCCATGGCTCACCGATCGGCTCAGCGACTGCCAGTCCATGCCTTCGAGCAGGCCCAGCAACAAGGCGAAGAGCAGCAAAAGCAGTATCCAGGGATACATGCCTGCAGGCGGCGGCAGTTCACCGTGAGCGAGGGTGCTCAGCCACAGCCACAATCCCCCGGAGTAACCGGCGTAGACCAGCCGGTTGATCGGCATGAAGGTGGCCGCGCGCTGCGCGGCCGAAGAAAGCTGCTGTTGGTAGTGATAACCCGTGTAGGCCAGGCTGGTGACACAACTCAGGCTGAGTACGGCGCCAGCCAGGCGGGTCGCCCAGAACACGTTGTTGCCCCGGGCCAGGCCGGCGACGGCCAGCATCGGCAGGAACGTCAGCAGTGCGATCATGGCCGAATGCGTCGGCCGACTGTCGCGTCCCGGTCGCCAGCCATACCAGTCTGCCGCGCCGCGCCAGGGCAGGCAGGCGACCAGCAAGCCTGCGCCGACCAGCGCCATACCGACCGACAACGGCAACAAGGTGCCATTTCGCCCTGCCGGGTAGAAGCCCAGCGCCAGCGCCAGTCCAAGCCACGACCACAATCCGTAGCCGCTGACCGATAAAATCCGCCACAGCGGCGCCACCGATTCCAGCCGCCAGTGGGATCGGCGCGCGTCGTCGTCGTTGGCCGGTTGGGTCATATCGGAGAGTTCGCGAATGGGCTGCATCGGTAAACCGGTTTAAAAGCGGGACTTCAGAAAAGATCAACGCATCGCCAGATTCGCCGATTCCGGGGGATTTGCGAGCGCGTCACGCCGGGCCCATGCTACAACGCTGTACCGACACATGGCTTGACAAGGATCATGGACCGCTACGAACGCATCCTCACCCTGCATCGCTTGCTGAAATCGGCGCACTATCCGATTCCGCTGTCTCGTCTGTTGAGCGAGCTGGAATGCTCGCGGGCCACATTGTATCGCGACGTGGCGTTTCTTCGCGACGCGCTCGGCGCACCGATCGAAAGTGCCGGTGCCGATCAGGCGGCTTTTCGCTACGAGGTCGGCGAAGCGGAGAAATTCGAACTGCCCGGCCTGTGGCTGACCTCCGACGAGCTGGCGGCGCTGCTCGCATTGAACGAGTTGATCAGTCGCTCCGGCCCGGGTGTGCTGGCAGGCGCGCTGGCGCCGTTCAAGGCGCGTATCGAAGGCTTGCTGTCTGACAAGGGCAGTGGCAAGGCGTTGCCGATCGAGCGCATTCGGGTCATTCCCTGGGGCGAACGGAAGCTGGACCAGCAGGTGTTTCGGATCGTGGCCGGTGCCGTGCTCGAGCGCCGCCAATTGCGCTTTCGCTATCGCGCACGTACCACCAATGCCGACAGCCGTCGCACCG
>JALYXN010000503.1 GCA_030947085.1 Pseudomonadota bacterium
CTGCTGTGCATGGTCTGGCGCAACGATGCCGCCGCATCGATCGACGGCGGCTTGATCGACGGCGTCTCGGGTTGGCTATATCCGCTACTCGTCTTCGTCGGCTTCGGCGTGATCGATATCTTGTTCAAGCGCGTGGCACAGGCCGGCGTGCCACTGGGTGCGTCACTGCAGATGATGTTTGCGCTGGCATTGCCGGTCGCCTTCGCGATCCAGGTCTGGCGACGGGCCACAGGCCGCATGCGTTTCACCCTGCGCAACCTGTGGGCAGGCCTGGTGCTGGGCTTGCTCAACTTCGGCAACATCCTGTTTTACCTGCGCGGGCATCAGGCGTTGCCACACCATCCGGCGCTGGTCTTCGCCAGCATGAATATCGGTGTGGTGGCGCTGGGCGCGCTGGTCGGCACGCTGGCCTTCCGCGAGCGGCTCGGCCGCATCAATCGGGCCGGCGTGGCGCTGGCGTTGCTGGCGATCGCTGTGATTGCGCGAGGCTGATGGCTGCCGATGCGGTTCAGTGCTTCGGCGCTGCCGTATGCCTTGGCCCGGTCGAGCCACGCACGACCAACTCGGGGGTGAAGCCTTCATTGCCGTGCTTGGGTGGTTCACCGTTGGCTTCGCGCTGCAGGTCACCGATCAGCCGCAGCGCAGCGTGTCGCGCGATGTCCTCGGTGGCCTGACGCGCGGTGGTCAGCGCGGGCCAGGACTGTTTGGAAAACGGGCTGTCCTCAAAGCCGGCGATCGACAATTCGTAAGGCACCTGGAGGCCATCGGAGTGCGCCGCCGCCAGTACGCCGGCGGCGATCTCGTCGTTGGAACCGAAGATCGCGGTGGGTCGATCCTTTCGCGCCAGCAGTTTGCGTGCACCGCGGAAGCCGTCGTCGAAGGTGTAGTCGCCGGGCACGATCAACTTGCGATCCAGGGCGATGCCGTAATCCTTCAACGCCGCCTCGTAGCCGTGGTAGCGCTCGCCACTGGAGCGATGCCCGCGCCCGCCCCACAGAAAGCCGATGCGCTGATGGCCCAGCTGGATCAGGTGCTCGGTGATCGCGTAGGCGGCGTCGCGGTCATCGACGTAGACACAGGGAGAACCGTCTTCCGGATCCTTGCGCGCGGAGATGATCCGCATGAACGGGACCTTCGCCTCGGTCAACGCGCGGATCAGCTCCGGCTGTTCCGACATCGGCGGCGCCAGCACCAGCCCGGCCAGCCGCGAACGTTGTGCCAGCGTGCACAGTTCGTCGGCCAGCGTAGGGGACGACGAATCACACGGATGGATCTGCAAGCCGAACCCGCTGCTGCGGCAAACCGACAGCACACCGCGCTGCAGGTTGATGATGTAGTGGGCGTTGGGATTGTCGTAGACCAGCCCCAGTGCATAGGCGCGGGTGCTGCGCAGGCTGCGAGCCGAAGGGTCGGGCTGGTAGCCGAGCGCGTCGATCTCACGCTGCACCTTCTCGCGCGTGCGGGCATGCACCGACGGCTCGTTGTTGATCACGCGGGAAACGGTTTTCAGCGAGACGCCAGCCCGCTCCGCGACATCCTTGATGGTGGAACTGCGCACCGTTTAACCTCATGAATCGTGTTGTCGTAAGCCGGCCGTACCATCGTGCCGGCGGTGCCTGGTCCAGGCCAGGCACCGTACGCATTCTAGCGGATGACCCGGTTGCGGGCGAGCCGCCAAATCACGCCCTACGGCGTTGACCCACCCGGTGACCGGCCAGCCCGAAGTACAGGATGTACAGATAGCAGGGGATCATCAGCATCGCGAAAACCAGCTGGAAATCCATGTGCTGCTTCAGGTGGGCGAACAGCTGGGGCACGATCGCGCCGCCGGCAATGCCCATGATCAGCAGCGCCGAGCCGGCCTCGGTATGCCGGCCGAGCCCCTTGATGGCGAGCGGGAAAATCGCCGGCCACATCATCGCGTTGGCAAAACCCAGTGCGGCAACAAAACCCACCGAGACATAGCTGGTGGTGAGATAGGCGCCGATCGTCAACAGCACGCCAAGTACGGCGGAAATCGCCAGATAACGCTGTTGCGAGACCACTTTGGGAATGAACAGCAGGCCCGAGACATAGCCCAGCAACATCGCGCACAGGGTGAACGTGGTGAAGAAGCGGGTTTCGCCCAGCGGCAGGTGAAACCCGGCGCCGTAGGTGCCGATGGCATCACCGGCCATCACCTCCACGCCTACGTAAAGGAAAAGACACAGCACGCCCAGCCACAAATGGGGAAAACTGAAGATGCTGCCCTCCCGATGACCGATTTTGCCTTCGCTGTTGGCGCCGGACGGCTTGATCTCCGGTAGCGACGAACGCACCACCCAGATCGCCAGCAGCACCAGCAGGCCGGCCATCGCCAGATAGGGAATGTGCACCTTGGCCGCGAATGCATTGAGCAAAACCTCACGCGCGGCGGGTGTCGGCGCCGCCTTGACTTGCTGATCGAAATTATCGATGCCGGTCAGCACCAGTGCGCCGAAAACCAACGGCGCCAGTGCGCCGGCGACTTTGTTGCAGATGCCCATGAAAGCAATCCGCTGCGCCGCACTGTCGATTGGGCCGAGAATGCTGATGTAAGGATTGGATGCGGTCTGCAGCAGCGCCAGTCCCGCACCAATCACGAACAGTCCACTCAGCGCGCCAGCGAAGACGCGGACCATCACGAACTGGCCGAACATCGCGGCACCGATCGCCATCACGAACAGCCCCAGTGCCATGCCTTTTTTCATGCCTGTACGACGCAGCACCATTGAGGCGGGAAGCGACAGGAAAAAATACGAAAGGTAAAACGCCGACGGCACCAGGAACGCAGAGACATCGCTGACTTGAAAGGCCA
>JALYXN010000514.1 GCA_030947085.1 Pseudomonadota bacterium
GGCGGAGGCTCGACACGTCAGATCAATTCACCTTGCGGCGCAAGTAATTCAGCAGGTCGATGCGCGTGATCAGTCCCAGAAACTCTTCGTTGTCGACCACGATGGCGACATGACCACGCTCGAACACGGGCAACAGGGCCTGGATCGGCGAACGGACATCGAGCATCTGCAGGTTGCTCATCATCGCAGTGGAAACGGAGTCACGGAAACGGCTCTCGTCGGCGTGCACGTGCATCAACACATCCGACTCGTCGACGATGCCAACCAGCTGCTGGCCTTCCATCACCGGTAACTGCGAGACGTCATACAACTTCATGCGGTTATAGGCCGTGATCAACAGCTCGTTCGGGCCGACCACCACCGTGTCGCGCTGGGCGAAGGGACGCAGCAGCAGGTCGCGCAGGTCACCGTGCTGCTCGCGCTCGAGGAAGCCGTTGTCGAGCATCCAGTAGTCGTTGTACAGCTTGGACAGATACTTGTTGCCGGTATCGCAGACCAGCGTCACGACCCGTTTCGGGGTGGTCTGCTCGCGGCAATAGCGCAAGGCTGCCGCCACCAGCGTGCCGGTGGACGAGCCGCCCAGGATGCCCTCCTTGGCCAGCAACTCACGCGCCATCAGGAAGCTCTCCTTGTCGGGAATGGCGTAGGCCTTTTTGACCCTGGTGAAATCGCTGATGCCCGGCAGGAAGTCCTCGCCGATGCCCTCGACCATCCAGCTCGCCGACTTGGCCGAAAGCGTGCCCTCGTTGATGTATTCGGCAAGGATCGATCCGACCGGATCGGCCAGGATCAGTTCCGTCTGCGGCGACTGTTCGGCGAAATACCGCGACAGTCCGCTCAGCGTGCCGGAGGAGCCGCAGCCCACTACGACGGCGTCGACGTTGCCATCCATCTGTTCGAGGATTTCCGGACCGGTGGTCGCCACGTGCGCCGCCGGGTTGTCGGGATTGCCAAACTGGTTGATGAAATAGGCACCAGGCGTCTCGCGCGCGATGCGCTCGGCCATGTCCTGGTAATACTCCGGATGACCCTTGGCCACGTCGGAGCGGGTCAGCACCACCTCGGCACCCATCGCCTTGAGGTTGAAGATTTTCTCGCGGCTCATTTTGTCGGGCACGACCAGGATCAGCCGGTAACCCTTTTGCTGGGCGACCAGCGCCAGTCCCAGGCCGGTGTTGCCGGCGGTACCCTCGACCAGGATGTCGCCCGGCTGGATGTTGCCGGCCTTCTCCGCGCCCTCGATCATCGACAGACCGATGCGGTCCTTGATCGAGCCACCGGGGTTGGCGCTCTCCAGCTTGAGAAACAGTTCGCACACGCCCGTATCCAGGCGCTGTGCGCGCACCATCGGGGTATGTCCGATCAGTTCAAGAACACTCTGGTGGACCGTCATGGGGGCTCCGTGCAAGGCGACGCCGGTAACGCAGGCAGCGCATCAACCCGGCAAGACCACCATGATAACCGAGCCGCCCGACCGGAGCCGAGAGGCAGCGGCCCCGGGGATTTTCCCATCGAGCGGATAAAGTCCCGGGGCCGCGTATCCGTGAAGTCGCCGTCTCAGTGGATCAGGTGCTTGCGATCCGCCCACATCCGTTCCAGCCGCTCCTTGGCCAGCAGTTTTTCGCGCTTCATGCCGGATAGCGTCAGACTGTCAATGGGCAGCACGCCGATATCGGCGTCGTGCACCTTGCTGTCGAGTTGCTTGTGACGCTGATAGAGCCGACGAAATTCCACATCGACATTCATCAATGCTTCGACATCATCACGCTGCTGATTTTCAAACATGGTTCGACCTCCTTGGGAGTGAAAAGGCGGAGTTCGGTTCAATCGATGCCCGCCCTTGGCGAACGCATGCGCACAAAAACCGCCCACACCGGTTTTTCGGTGTACGAACAGTGATGGACAGAAAGGTTGGGCGCATGGTTCGGGTGGTAACCCGTCGGGCCTGGATGCCTCGCCGGGAATATGACCCTACTCCCCCGACTCAGGAGGCGCAAGCGGGGTTTATTGGATGAAAAATAGCTGTAAAAACAGCACTTTACATTCAGGATACCGATTCAGGGACGAATGGCACTTACTTCAGCGTAAAAACCTCATTCTTCGTCATTCCTGCGAGGCGCTTTACACCAGCGAAGCGGATCACGCGGGAATCCAGTGCCTTCGGACGTTGCCAGGCCATCGAAGCCGCTGGATCCCCACGTTCGCGGGGATGACGAGCTTACGTAAGTGCCGTTCGATTCAGGGACCGCCGTCGGACTTTTTAGCGGCGGGCTTCTTGGGCTTCTTGGGCTTGGCCGGAGCGGCTTCAGCAGGGCTGTTATCCTCCTCCATCTGCGTACGCATGGCCCTGGCGGCGGCGGCAGCCAGCGTCGCCTGACGCTTGGCCGCCTTGGCCACGCGGGACTGTGCTGCCGCAAGCTTGTTGGCTCGTTCGGCATCCGCCCGCGCTTGGTCGGCGGCCTGCGAATACTCCAGACCCTGCTGTTGCAGACGGGCGGTTTCCTCCTGCTGAAGC
>JALYXN010000531.1 GCA_030947085.1 Pseudomonadota bacterium
CAATGCCGTCGATATGGCCAGGCATCAACAAGCCCTGGCTCATGTACAGCACCAGGATCGAGGTCATGCCGTAGTAGGAGAATCGCTCCCACGCTTCGGTGAAGCTCAGATAGGCCAGCGCCCGGGGCTGGCCGAAGAAGGTGGCTGAATCTCGGTTCGCGTTGTTGCTCATGCATTTTTCCCAAACGCCGAAAAACGGTTCGAATCAGATGGGTTGGGTACTCGCGCCGTGGGCGACCAGAACGTTTCTGTCATCTGTGCTCGTCTGCGCCACGTCAGTGGCTCAGAAACTCATGAAATAGCCGCCATTGACCGGCAGATTGATGCCGGTGAGGTAGCCAGCGTCTTCCGCACCCAAAAAACAGACAGCGCGGGCGATATCGGCGGGTGAGCCGAGGCGGCCGACCGGGATGTCGGCGATGATTTTGGCGCGTATCTCGGCGGAAATGGCAGCCACCATCGGGGTTTCACAGTAACCGGGCGAGATCGTGTTGACGGTGACACCCTTGCGCGCGGTCTCCCTGGCCAGCGCCATGGTGAAACCATGCACGCCTGCCTTGGCCGCCGAATAGTTGGTCTGCCCGAACTGGCCGGTCTGGCCGTTTACCGAGCTGATGTTGACGATGCGGCCAAAACCCCGCGTCGTCATGCCTTCGACCACGTTGCGGCACATGTTGAATACGCCGTCGAGGTTGACGTGCATCAAATCATGCCATTGCGCGGGCGACATTTTGCGCAGGCTGGTATCGCGGGTTATGCCGGCGGCATTGACCAGGATGTCGATGCGGCCGTGCTGCTGTTCGACGTCGGCAATCAGTTGCTGGCAGCTGTCGAAGTGGCCGACGTCGACGGACGCAAACGCGACGGCCGGCTCAATATCTGCAAGCTCGGCGTGAAACGCTTCGATGCGCTCGCTGCGACTGCCGAGATCGACCGCAATGACCCGGTGGCCCGCGTGTGCCAGCTGTCGACAGATTTCAGTACCCAGGCCACCGATGCCGCCGGTAACCATGGCGACACGTGGGGAGAGCGCAGTTTGACTCATCGATTATGCGTCCACAGACCTGATCATGCCGCATGGCAACACGGCGATCAGATCGAAAGGCTGTAAGGAATGGGGCGACGACGCGTGCCGTCAGACAGGCCGCAATCAGCGGGTTTTCTTGCCGCCCCGGCTGGCGGCGCCCGGCGTCGGGACGCCTTGCGCGGCGGTGTCCATCAGCCCGCGCTGCATCTCCTGGAACGCGGCCAGGTTGCGCTCGGTCAGGTCGTTGAGCGTGTTCCACGGCGTCTGACCCATCAGGCTGTTGAGCTGACTGCGGAACTGGGTCTGCTGATCGAGAAAGACCTGCAGGCTGCGCTCCAGGTAGGGTCCCATGAAGCCCTGCAACGAATTGCCATAGAAGCGGATGATCTGGCTGAGCAGTTGCGGCGACAGCATCGGCTGCCCCTTGTCCTCGTGCTCGGAGATGATCTGCAGCAATACCGAACGGGTCAGCTCTTCGCCGCTTTTGGCGTCGCGGACTTCGAAGTCTTCGTTGTCCAGCACCAGCTGGCGGACCTCTTCCAGCGTGATATAGCTGGAGATTTCCGTGTCGTAAAGACGGCGGTTCGGATATTTCTTGATGGTGCGCTTGGTTTGTGCCATGCGACACAAGCTAGCAGAAGATATTGCGGCGCACCAGCGGGTGACGTCGCGGGAATGCTGCAAGGCTCTACCGCAGCATTTTCGGTCAGGATCAGTGCCCGACGGCGCCGTCGGCGTTGCCAAAGGGCGGTCTCGCGAACCACAGCAGCGGAATCATGGCCAGGAACAACACGGCGCAGACCAGGTAGACGTCGTTCACCGCCAAGGTCAGCGCCTCGCGGGTGATCAACTGGTTGATGACCCCCAACTGCTCGGTCGGCGAGAACCCGGCACGTTTCAACTGCTGTAGAAAACCGGTGGTGGCAGGTGCGGCCGAGTTGATGTTTTCGGTCAGCACGGCGTGGTGGTATTCCCCCCGGTGCTGCCACAGCGTCACCGTGGCGGCGGTGGAAATGCTGGACCCCAGCGTGCGGCAGAAATTGGCCAGTCCGGAGGCGCTGGCAACCTGGTCTGCCGGCAATCCCGACAGATACATCTGGTTGAGCGGGATGAAGAAGCAGGCGATGCCGATACCCATCACGAAGCGGGGCAATATCAGCGTCGAGAAAGACGCTGCGCTGTCGAAACTGGCGAACCAGAAGGACGTGCCGGCAAAGACCAGAAACGCGAACGTCACCACGGCACGCAGTTCCAGGCGCTGGATATTGGCACCAATGATCGGGGCCATCACAAACGCCAGCACGCCCACCGGTGCGCTGGCCAATCCGGCCCAGGTGGCGGTGTAGCCGAGCGTGGTTTGCAACCACAGCGGAAACACCACGTTGATGCCGAAGAAGGCCATCATGCCCAGCGACAGGGCCGTCACCGCCACAGTGAAATTGCGCCGCTTGAACAGAGACAGGTCCACCACGGGGTGCTTTGCCAGTAACTCCCAGACGATCAGGAACGTCAGGCAGACCAGTGCGATCAGCCCCAGCGTGAGGATCATCGGCGAGGAAAACCAGTCGTTGTCATTGCCGTTGTCCAGCATGAATTGCAGCGAACCCACGCCGACCACCAGCAGCGCCAGCCCGATGACATCGATCGGTGCCTTGTGCGTCTTGGTTTCGCGCTTGCGCAGCAGCGTCCACGTGATCAGGGCAGCCATCGCGCCGACCGGTACGTTTATATAGAAAATCCACGGCCAGGACAGATTGTCGGTAAGCCAGCCGCCGAGAATCGGCCCGAAGATGGGCGCCACAACCACGGTCATCGCCCACAGCGCCAGCGCGATGCCTTGCTTGGATTTCGGGTAGCTCGACAGCAGCAGGGACAAGGACAATGCCACCATCGGGCCGGACCCGGCGCCTTGCAGAAGACGGAAGATCACCAGCATCGGCATGCTGGTGGCCATGCCGCACAGCATCGAGAAGATCACGAACAGGGCGACTGAGGAGATGAAGGTACGCACCTCGCCGAACCGCCGGGACAGCCAGCCGGTAAGGGGCTGCATGATGGCGCTCGCCAGCGCGTAGGAACTGATCGTCCAGGTGCCCTCGCTGGGGCTGACGCCCAGACTGCCGGCAATGTGCGGTACCGAGACATTGACGATGGTCATGTCCAGCACTTCCATGAAAGTGCTGAACGCCACCGCGATGGTCAACAACACCAGCGCGGAGCCCTGCAGCGGCTTCAGTGGTTGTTCGTCGTCAAGGGTGTCGGCCATTGTCCGGGCTCGGTTCAGTGGGCGCGGACAGGCAGGTTGGCGCGGATGATCCGATCTGCTTCGGCGTCTGCCTTGCTACCCATCTGATCGTAGACGCTGGTCTGTGCCACCGGCTGTGGTGCCGAACCGTCGGCCAACACGCGACCCTTGTCGTTGGTGATGTCGACGGTGGCTTCGGTGGAAAGACCGATGCGCAGGGGATGCTTGTCCAGTTCCTTGTTGTCCAGCGAAATGCGCACGGGCACCCGCTGCACCACCTTGATCCAGTTGCCAGTCGCGTTCTGTGCCGGCAGTAGCGAAAACACGCTGCCGGTGCCGGCTCCGAGTCCGACCACTTTGCCGTGGTACTCGGCGTCATCCCCGTAGACATCAGACACGATGTTGACCGGCTGCCCGATGCGGATATGCCGCAGCTGGCTCTCCTTGAAATTCGCGTCGATCCAGAGGTTGCGCAGCGGCACAATCGTCATCAGTTGCTGTCCGGCCTGGACGCTGTTGCCCAGTTGCACGCTGCGTTGCGCCACGTAACCGGAGACGGGCGCGTAGATCGCATTGCGCTGGGCCGCGATCCATGTGGCGCGGAAGTTCGCTCTTGCCTGCAGCACTTCTGGATTTTTCGCCGTCTTGGTGCCTTCGGTCCCGGCACGCGCCCCCGCCGCCTGGGCCTTCGCGGCTTTCAGCGCCGCACGCGCCTGGTCCACGCTATCGCGACGGTGTTGCACCACTTCAGGCGACTCGGCGTGGGCGGCAAGAAGTGGCAGCCGCCGCTTGAGATCGGCTTCGGCTTTTCTCAGATCGAGTTTCCTCGCGGCGACCTGCGCCTCGGCACTGGCGGCCGAGCTTGTTTGCTGCCTGACGCCGCGGACGGCCCTGGCCAAGGCGCTGCTTGCCTGCTGCATGCGCACCTCGGCATCGGTGTTGTCCAGTCGAACCAGGACCTGGCCTGCTTCAACGTGGGCGGTGTCGTCGGCGAGAATCGCAACCACGGTGCCAGGCACCTGGGCCGAGATGGCCACCTGATTGCCGCCCACGTAGGCGTTGTCGGTCTTTTCCCGGGTGGAAAAGACAAACAACCACAACAGGAACCAGATCAGCCCGCCGAGAATGAATACGCCGGCGACGATGAGCAGGATGCGTCGACGCTTGGCGGGGTCCTTGGCGGCCATGCCGCTGTCCTGGGTATCGTCAGTCGACTGGTCGGATTCAGTGGCGCTCATGATCGGCGGCTCCGGCGGTAACGGGATGGGAAGAGGATGCGTCGTGCGCCGCAGGCCGTTCTGGCGCGTGGTAGCCGCCGCCCAGCGCCTTGATCAGGTTCAGATCGGCACTCAGCATTTGCGCCTGCAACTGTGTCGCGGTATCGCGTTGCTGCAGCAGCTGCGCCTTGGCCAGCAGGCTTTCGCGGGCATCGCGCACGCCTTGCCGCACCCGCGCCTGGGCGCTGCTCAGCAATTGCTGGTCAGCAAGAAGTTGAGCGTGCTGCTCCTGGCTGCGCGCGGCAATCTGCTTGACGGTAAGCGCCTGCGTGGCGACCTCGCGCGCGGCGGTCAGGATCGTACTGTTGTATTGGGCGACTGCCGCGTCCAGTTGGGCCTTGCTTACGCCGTAGCTGGCCTGCAACGAGCCGCCGTTGAAGATCGGCAAATGCAGCGCCGGCGTCAGTGCAAACGTGCGACTGCCATAGGTAAAGAGTTTGCCCAGGTCGATGCTGGAAAGACCCGCCATCGCCGAGATACTGAGGTCGGGAAAGAACTCCGCACGCGCCGCGTCGGTTTTCTTCAGCGCCGACTCCACCTGCCAGCGACTGGCGGCGATATCCGGGCGACGGGCGATCAGATCCAGGCTGACGTTGGCGGGAACGCCACCGTCCACGCTCGGCAGTGGCCGCGGTTGCAGATTCGGGTGTTCTGTCGGCCCGACGCCCAGTAACGATGCCAGCGCGGCGAGTCGAATCGTTGCCGAGCCTTCCAGCGCCACTTGCATCTCGCGAGCTTGTGCCAGTTGCACCTGCGCCTTCTGAGCCGTATCGGGCAAATCGATGCCCTGGCCCACTCGCAATTCGGCAATATGCGTGAATTGCTGCTGGGTGGCGAGCAACTGATCGGCCAGTTTCAGCCGGACGTGATCCGCCAGCCAGCTGAAATAGGTGTCGGCCACGGCATACTGGATCGCCAGCGCCGCCGCGCTTTGCTGTGCCTGTGCGGCGTGAGCCTGATCCAGTGCTGCTTCGACTGTGGCCCGCTTCTTGCCCCACCAATCGAAGTCGTACTGCAGCTGTATGCCGAGGTCGGCCTGGTTGTACCAGGAAAATCCGAGGAATTGACTGGGTATGAAGCCGTGATCACTCAGTCGCTGGCGCGCCACCTGCGCATTGCCCTTGACGGTCAATCCAAGTTTCGCTGCAGCAAGTCGCGCCGACTGTTCGGCGCTCCGCAGCCGACTTTGGGCCAACGCCAGGTCAGGCGATTGCGCCATCGCCCGATCCATCAGCTGATCAAGCTGCGGATCGCCGTATTGACGCCACCACTGCGTGTCTGGCCAGCCGTTGCGGGCCGAGGCCTGCAAACCCGCCAGCGGTACGTCATCGCGCAGCTTGGGTCGCTCGACCTTTGCGGGCGCCGTGGCACAGGCGCATAGAATCAGTGTGATCGCCGCGACCCATGCCAGGCGAGGGCGGGGCAGGGGATGCGTCATGGCAGCGTCCTTCATGGTTTGGTGTCGCGCAACTGGTCGAGGTTGTGTGCCAGCTTGCGTAGCAGGCGATTCAACTGACGTTTTTCGGCGGCGCTGAAATTGGCGAAGACGCGATCGATGAGGGGGAACATCGGCGGAAGCATCTTTTGCACGAAGCGGCGACCCGCCGGCGTGATGCGGATCAGTACGCGGCGACGGTCTTCGGGGCTCGCTCCGCGGGTGATCAGGCGACGCTTGACCAGCGCGTTGGCAATCCGGGTCATGTTGGTGGCGCCCTGGCTCGCGAATTCGCACAGTTCGCCCGGCGTGGAGCTGCCGTCCGGGCGACTGTACAAAACCATCATGGTAAGAAATTCGCTGTGGTTGAGCTTGTGCGGCTTGAGCTTGTATTCGAGCTCGGTCTCCAGACTGCTGCCGGACATCAGCATCAGGCGGCAAAGACGCGCTTCAACGGCGGGCAGCTGCGGAATGATGTGGCTCACCCGTTCGATGCCTTCGTCCATCAACATGATGCATTTGATCAAATCCGCCATTTCACCAATTCATATTTCACCGGTGAAGTAAAAGATAGCACCGCGATGTTGTCTAGTCGAGATGGAACAATTTGCGGGCGTTGGCCGACGTCGCCGAGGCAATGTCGGCTTCCGATTCGTGGCGCAGGGAGGCAATACATCGGAGTATCTCCGTTAGCCGGGCCGGCTCGTTGCGCTCGCCGCGATGCGCTGCATTGGGCTGATCGGGTGCGTCGCTTTCCAGCAAAAGGTATTCGAGCGGCATGTTCGCCACTATTCTTCGCAGTCGCTGCGCGCGTTCGTAGGTGACGGGGCCACCGATGCCCAGGTGAAAACCGAGCTTCCACAAGTTTTCAGCCTGTTGTTCGCTGCCCGAGAAGCTGTGCACGACACCGCGAAGCGGTCCCATGCGGCGCATGGTGAGGGTTACCTCCTCCATCGCAGCGCGTGCGTGAACGATCACCGGAAGGTCATGCTTCAGGGCGAGTCGAAGCTGTCTGACGAAATACTCGCGCTGCAGATCCGGGTCGAAATTGCGCTGATGAAAGTCCAGGCCAATCTCGCCCACGGCCACCGGGCGCTCGTTTTCAAGCCATGAAGACAATGCATCCACATGCGGTGGCGCATGATTCTCAAGGAACATCGGATGCAGGCCGAATGCCGGGTACATGGAGGCATGGGCTAGGCACAATGCCTTTATGGGAGCCCAGCTCTGCATGTTCGTCGCGGGAACGATCAGTGCGTTCACCCCCACGATCGATGCACGGCGAATGACCTCATCCCTGTCATCATCAAAGGCTGGGTTATCGAGATGCACATGGCTGTCAGTGAGTTGGTGCATGATCTATTCCGTCCCTGAATTGTAAGGTGTGATGCTCAAGTAAAGTCAACGTTACAAGGATGAGCTAGCTGCGATTCAGTCGGGCGGCGGTTCAATGGAGATTACTGACGGTGGCTGTCAGCGCAGAATGTGCGGGGCCAGGGCAGTACAGATACAACAAACAGAGGAGAACATGATCATGAACAGGTGGAAGCTCAATCTATTGAACATCGCGATGGCGACGGCGTTGGTGACCGGACTTTCCGCGTGCAACCGTAGCGCCGACGCCGGCGCATCCCCCGGCGGAGATGCCGGTATCAGTGCGCAAGCGGGCGCAACGGACGCGGGCCCGAAGTACGGCAAGGTCGTCAGTGTCGATCCGGTGCATTCGAAGACCAACAATCCCAAACAGGTTTGTCACGACGAGACCGTAACGCATACGGCTCCCCCGAAAGACCAGCACCGGATTGCAGGCACCGCGATTGGTGCGGTGGCCGGAGGCCTGTTGGGCAACCAGATTGGTGGCGGCAAGGGCAAGACGCTTGCGACCGTTGCCGGTGCGTTGGGTGGCGGTTATGCGGGCAACCGCATCGAAGCCAATCATCAGCAGGGGCAGGTCACCACCTCGGTCGAGCGCAAGTGCAGCACGGTAAACAACACCAGCGACAAGATCGTCGGTTATGACGTGCGGTATCAGTACAACGGGGTGACTCGAACTGTGCGCATGGACCACGATCCGGGTGATCGTGTCGAGGTCAAGGAAGGCGTGACTTCCGTATCCGACGCTCACTGATTTAACCCATCAACAAGGAAACCGACCAATGAACCCATTGATACGAAAATTCGGCTTGGCCCTGGTAATCGTTGGCGGCCTCGCACTGGCTGGCTGCGCCAGCGGGCCTTACGGCAACAACGGATACAACTCCGGCTACCAAGGTCAGCAAAGCGGCTATGGCAACGGGAACGGCCGATGCCAGACCTGTGGCGTCGTAAAAGAAGTACAGCAGGTCTACACGGACAGAAGCAGCAGCGGCAATGGCGGCACGTTGGGTGCCATCATCGGTGCCGTGGCCGGTGGCGTGCTGGGCAATACGGTCGGCAAAGGAGATGGACGCAAGGCCGCTACGGTGGCTGGCGCGGTCGCCGGTGGCGTCGTCGGCAACCAGGTCGGCAAGCGCAATGACAACGGTGGCGGCGCTGCATGGCGAATTGTCGTGCGTCTCGACAATGGTCAATATGAGACTATCACCCAGCGCGACAACCCGGGGGTTCGCAACGGTGATTACGTCGAGGTCCGCAACAATCAGGTCTATGCCCGCTGATTGCAATACAGACGTTTAGACGTCCATAACAGGCAATACAAAAGGCTCTCTCTCGAGGGCCTTTTGTTGTCAACGGTGATTGAAAATCAGTTGACGGAATAGAACGAGTGGTCGCCGATGGTTACGCTGGGTCGATTGCGCGACCAGGCTGGTGCAGTTGTCGTGGTGGCAAAATGATCGGCGCGAGGCACCAGCATCTTTCTCTGGGCCAGTGGCAGTTGCCAGTTCTGGATCGATCGTCCGGCAAGCTTCCATGCCCTGCTGAAGGCCTGGAGGTTCGTGAGCTCGAACGAACCTGACGTGGTGGTGGTGGCAAATTGATGCGGCGCAGTGACGACCTTGCAAACGGTATCGCCGTAGTGCCCCCGGTCAAGCCTGCGCAAGGCGACTTCGGCTACTGCAAGCTGACCTACCGTCGGCTCGCTGCGAGCTTCGAGGTAAACAGTGGTGGCCAGGCAGGCCTGGTCAGCTACTGGCTGGGGCATCAGGGATGTCAGCCATAACAGCATGGAAAGTTTCATGTTCTGCCTCCAACGTGCCGTACGAACAAGCTACAAAAAACTTGTTTGCCGTTGCGGTGGACGGGCGGGCAGGCCGTTCCACCTGGATTGATCGCCGTGACCGAAACTTGTGGTCAAGCGCTTTGCCACGGGATTGTGGCGTGTCGAGGGGCATGGGGATACCGCCGACCGGAGATGTGTATGTGGAGATGTAAATATGTTTTAAGTGGCGTGCGCGGGCCGGTTTCGCCCGTGTTGCAAGCAACTGCCTCTGCGCTCTCATGGGCGCAAGGCTGTTATTCCATCCGGCATCTTCCTGCCGGGTCGCGCTGAGTCGGAGCCTTCCGATTCGTCGCGTCAATCGGCACCCCGTTTTACGGGTGCCGCGATATTCAATCGACGCAGCCTAGTGGTGCGTTGTCGTTCTGACAAGTGCCTGAGCGCGTGTGCTCGCCGCTACTTACCCGCTGTTCACCCATCGAATAACCACATACTCAAGTACCCTGTGCTGCACTATTACGCGGGCCAGCGGGTCGCTACATAAAGTTTCACGTTCTTGTCATCAAAAATATCCAGCCATCCATCCTTCGCCTGAGCTGCAACGTCGTCGTTCAGCGCCAGCAGAGCTTCGTGGTTGGCGCTATTTCTTACCACATCAAGCACTCTTCCCACGTCATTTCCACCCATGCGGAGCGATTCCCCGGGATTGACGGGCTGCGACAATGTGCCGCTGCACAGATGGCGCTTGTTACCACCACGAAAGTGCAGGCGAGCGACAATCTCCTGCCCGGGATAGCATCCCTTGTCGACGGCAACGGCCTGCAGGCGCTGCAGGGAAAGCGCCGCGGGCAAAAGCTCGTCGAGTGCCGAGTCGGGCAACCACGGCCACCCCATCCGCAGCTGCGGCGCCAGCCATGCCTCGTCATCGACGATGCGTTCTGTGAGCTGCATGGAGTAGTTGCCGCAGCCCAGGCACATGACACCGTCCTCCTCAAGCACGGCGTGCGTGGGCAGCGCCGCTCCCGTGGAAAGGCTACGGGGAAGCTGCGCACTGATGGACACTTTCGAACGAAAGACATAAGGCTGCAGCGCATCGGCCATGGCGCTCGCCGTGCCGCCGCGCAACAGCAGCAGATACTTGTCGTCGGCCACTCTGCTCAGGTGGAAAAATGCGCGGACGCGGCCCTGTGGGTTAAGCCAGGCGCTGAACTGCCAACAACCCGCCTCCAGTGAGATGACCTTGCTGCTGAACTGCGCGTGGGCAAACGCCCCGGCGTCCGGACCTTCGATCAAAAGAGTTTCTGCGTGCTTTGCCATAGGCGTCTGGACATTGGGGCGTCAGCCACGACTACAAGGTTTCTGACGGTCCTCTTGGCGTGTTCGTCAAGTGTTGTGCTGCTTTGCCGCAAGTATTAATCTTCTAGGGCTAACAAAAAACCATGTCCAATACCCCATCCCCAACCGAATCCAGCCCAGCTTCCGTCAACACGGAACAGGCGATCGTGCCTGTAAGTCCGGCGGATCAAAACAAACCGGCAGAGCGGCCAGCTCTTGATCCAACGCGTTACGGGGACTGGGAAAAGAACGGGCGCTGCATCGACTTCTGAACGCGTTCGGCGGCGTATATCGCCGGGAGCACGCACAGCAGGGATGTGGCACGGACATCAGCGATTCCACTCAGGATAGCCGCCATGGCAGATACGCAACGACCGCTTTCACCACACCTGCAGATCTACAAGCGACAGGTGCAGATGATGAGTTCCATCACACATCGCGCCACGGGCATTGCGCTTTCGGTCGGCAGTCTGCTGGTAGTGGCGGGATTAATGAGCCTCGCCGCGGGTGAAGCGAGTTTCAATCACTTTCGCGCGATCATCGGCAGCCCGATCGGCATCATCCTCATGCTGGGCTGGACCTGGGCCTTCTTCTATCACCTGTGCAATGGCATTCGTCATCTGGTCCAGGATGCCGGGGCAGGCTACGAGATTCCCCAGTTCATTTTTTCCAGCTGGTTGTCCATCGCGGGCAGCATTGTGTTGACGGTTCTGGTCTGGGCCTATGTGTTGATGGCCGGAGGTGCCGCATGAGCGCGAAGGACGGGGTGTTGAAGGATCGCCGTACGCCATTGAAGGTTGCGCGGGGTCTGGGTTCATCCCAATCCGGCGTCGGCCACTGGTGGACGCAGCGGGTGACCGCGGCGGCGCTGGTGCTGCTTGGTGTGTGGTTTGTCGTCACCGTGCTGTGGCTGCTGCATGCCGACTACGCGACGGCTCGCGCCACCATGGGACGTCCATGGAACGCGCTGCTGCTGATTGCGTTCGTGTTGACCACGTTCTGGCATGCGGTGCTGGGCCTTCAGGTGGTGATCGAGGATTACGTGCACATCCGCTGGAAGGAAGTAGTGCTGATGGTGACGATCAAGTTCCTCGCGGTCCTCGGCGCGCTCGCAAGCGTGCTGGCCGTGCTGCGCATTGCGCTGACCCCTTAAAGACTCGAGGAAAAGGTTTCATGGAAAGCTACAAGGTCCAGCAACATTTTTATGACGCAATCGTGGTGGGCGCCGGCGGCGCTGGCCTGCGCGCCACCTTCGGTCTCGCCGAGCAAGGCCTCAAGGCCGCGTGCATCACCAAGGTCTTTCCCACCCGCTCGCATACCGTGGCAGCGCAGGGCGGCATTTCCGCTGCGCTGGGCAACATGGGCGAGGATGACTGGCGCTTCCATTTCTACGACACGATCAAGGGTTCCGACTGGCTCGGCGACCAGGACGCGATCGAGTACATGTGCAAGAACGCGCCGGCTGCGATCATCGAGCTCGAACACTACGGTGTACCGTTCTCGCGTACCGACGAGGGCAAGATCTATCAGCGCCCGTTCGGCGGCATGACGACGCACTATGGCAAGGGCACCGCGCAGCGCACCTGTGCCGCCGCCGATCGTACCGGTCACGCAATCCTGCATACGCTTTATCAGCAGGCGCTGGCGCATGATGCCGCATTCTTCGTCGAGTACTTCGCGATCGACCTGATCTTCGACGAAGAGGGCGTTTGCCGCGGTGTGCTGGCGCTGGACATGAATGAGGGCACGTTGCACTTCTTCCGTGGTCAGGCGGTGGTGCTGGCCACCGGCGGCTATGGTCGCGCCTACTTCAGTGCGACCTCGGCCCATACCTGCACCGGCGATGGTGGTGGCATGGTGTTGCGCGCCGGTCTGGCGCTGCAGGACATGGAGTTCGTGCAATTCCATCCAACCGGCATTTACGGCGCCGGCTGCCTGATTACCGAAGGCGTGCGTGGTGAAGGTGGTTACCTGACCAACTCCGATGGCGAGCGCTTCATGGAGCGCTACGCGCCCAGCGCCAAGGATTTGGCCTCGCGTGACGTGGTCAGTCGGGCGATGACCATCGAGATCCGCGAAGGTCGCGGTGTAGGCGAGGAGAAGGACCATATCTTCCTCAACCTGATGCATCTGGGTCCCGACGTCATCAACGAGCGGTTGCCTGGTATTGCCGAGTCGGCGCGCATCTTCGCCGGTGTCGACGTCAGCAAGGAGCCGATTCCCGTGCTGCCGACCGTGCACTACAACATGGGCGGCATCCCGACCAATTATCACGGTGAAGTGGTGCAGAAGCGCGGCGACGACGTCGATGTGATCGTGCCTGGCCTGTTCGCGATTGGCGAGGCGGCTTGCGTTTCGGTGCATGGCGGCAATCGGCTGGGCTCCAACTCGTTGCTGGATCTGGTGGTGTTCGGTCGTGCGGTGGCTCATCGCTGCGCCGAACTGATCGAGCCGGGTGCGTCGCACAAGGATCTGCCCACCAACGTGCTGGACAAGTCACTGGCCCGTTTCGACGCACTGCGCCACGCCAATGGCGGCACCCCGACGGCGAAAATCCGCGCCGAGATGCAGCGCACCATGCAGAAGGACGCAGCCGTGTTCCGCACCGGCGAGACACTGGCCGAAGGCAAGCAGAAGATTTCCGACGTGTTCGACCTGTTCAAGGATGTCAGCGTCAGCGATCGCTCGATGGTGTGGAACTCCGATCTGGTCGAAACCCTGGAGCTTTCCAACCTGCTGGCGCAGGCGGTGGCGACCATGCATTCGGCCGAGCAGCGCCTGGAAAGCCGTGGCGCGCATGCACGGGAGGATTTCCCCGATCGTGACGATGTGAACTGGATGAAGCACACCCTGGTGTGGATTGACGAGGATGGCAAGTCACGTTTCGATTCGCGCCCGGTGCACATGAATCCGATGACCGACGAGGTCGAGGCCGTGCCACCGGCCAAGCGCGTCTACTGAGTCGATGGCGACCGCGGTCGCCGCCAAGCGGTTACATCATTGTTGTATGGATGGGGCGCAAGCCCTCCTGCATAAGTCGAAGGGTTCAGCACATGGCAGAGTTTTCGCTACCGAAAAATTCGAAGATCCAGCCGGGCAAGCATTACCCGGCCAAGGATGCGAAGAAGCCCCGTACGTTCCGCATCTATCGCTGGTCGCCCGATGACGGCCAGAACCCGCGCATCGACAGCTACGAGGTCGACATGGCCGCCTGCGGCCCGATGGTTCTGGACGCGCTGCTGAAGATCAAGAACGAGATCGATCCCACGCTGACGCTGCGCCGTTCGTGCCGCGAAGGCATCTGCGGTTCGTGCGCGATGAATATCGATGGCACCAATACGCTGGCCTGCACGCGTGCGGTCAGCGAATGTGACTCCGGCGACGTGAAGATTTATCCGCTGCCCCACATGCCGGTAGTGAAGGATCTGATTCCCGACCTGAGCCATTTTTACGCACAGTTCGCCTCGATCAAGCCGTGGATCCGTACGCAGAGCCCGGCACCGGATCGCGAGCGCCTGCAGTCACCGGAAGAGCGTAAACAGCTCGATGGCCTGTACGAATGCATCATGTGCGCCTGCTGTTCGACCAGTTGCCCGAGCTACTGGTGGAATGGCGACAAATATCTTGGCCCGGCGATCCTGTTGCAGGCATACCGCTGGATCGTGGACAGTCGCGACGAAGCCACCGGCGAGCGTCTGGACGATCTGGAAGATCCGTTCAAGCTTTATCGCTGCCACACCATCATGAATTGCACGCGCACCTGCCCGAAGGGGCTGAATCCTGCCAAGGCGATTGCCGAGATCAAGAAGTTGATGGTGGAGCGTCGTTCGGTATGAGCGATCGTAGCCGCAAAGTGGCGACACGGTATTACCTTTCCCCTCTGGGGAGAGGGCAGGGTGAGGGGCGGGTGCTCGCGGGGAACGTGATCGGAGCTTCTTTTTGATGGGGGTGTCCCGCAAGGTTCTTCCCTCACCTCAATCCTCTCCCCGCGGGGGAGAGGAGGCGACCGTGGCGGTTCGCGCCAATCGTCATGGATAAGGGCCGCATGGATAAGGGCCGACTGCGCTGGCGTGCTCGCCGCGGTACGCGTGAGCTCGACGCCCTGTTCGGCGGCTGGCTGGACGAATGCTTCGCTGACGCCGACCCGGCGCAACAGCAGGCGTTCGATGAATTGCT
>JALYXN010000008.1 GCA_030947085.1 Pseudomonadota bacterium
TTTGACGGCGCACGGGACGGCATTTCCATCGGTGAGGCGGCGGGCTTCGCCCTGCTGGAACGCGCCGACACGGCACCGCAGGCGCCGCAGCTGCTGGGCTATGGCGAGTCCACCGATGCCCATCACATGTCGACCCCGCATCCCGAGGGTCTCGGTGCCGAGCTGGCACTGAACGATGCCCTGGCGCGGGCCGGGCTGCAGCCGTCGCAGGTCGATTACATCAACCTGCATGGCACGGCCAGCCAGAAGAACGACGAAGTGGAGGCCGCGCTGGTCAGCCGTGCCTTTGGCGGCGGCACCCGCGCCAGCTCGACCAAGGGTTTTACCGGCCACACGCTGGGCGCCGCGGGCATCGTTGAGGCGGTGATCGCGCTGCTGGCGATCGAACACGGCCTGGTGCCGGGCAACCTGGGCGGCGACACGCCCGATCCGATCTGCAGCGACGCCTTTGCCTGGCGCAACGAACAGCGGCAGATCGATGTGGCGCTGAGCAACTCGTTCGGCTTCGGCGGCAATAACGCCTGCCTGGCCTTCGCCCGCGCCGGGTTCAGCGCATGAGCCCGCTGCGCGTTTACGTCGAGGGTATCGGCCTGTGGTCGCCGCAATGGGCAGACTTTGCCGCGCTGCAGACGCTGCTGTCTGGCACTACGCCCCCACCGCCGTCGGCACGGCCGACCGCGGCCACGTTGCCGCCAAATGAACGTCGGCGGGCGCCTGAGAGCGTATTGCTGGCGGTCGAGGTGGCCGGTCAGGCGGTCGCCATGAGCGGTCGCGATCCCGCCGCGCTGGCCTGCGTTTTCGCCTCCTCACACGGCGACCAGCCGGTCACCGACTACATGTGCGCCACGCTGGCGCAGGCACCGCTGGAAATGTCGCCGACGCGCTTCCACAACTCGGTGCACAACGCCGCGGTCGGGTACTGGACGATCGCCACCGGTTGCCACCAGCCATCCACTGCCATCGCCGCGATGCGCGCCAGTTTCGGCGCCGGACTGCTGGAGGCCGTCACCCAGGTGATCGCCGACCGTCGCCCGGCGTTGCTGGTCGGCAGCGACACCCGCAGTAGCGGGCCGCTGGCTGAGGTCACCCACTGCGAACAGCCCTTCGGCTGTGCCCTGGTACTGGCTGCTGAAGCCAGTGCATCGACGCTGGCGGTGCTCGAGCTCCAGCTGACCCCGGGATTGCCCCTCACCCTGCCTGACGCACCACTGGCGGAAGCGTATTTGTCCAACGCTTCGGCACCGGCGCTGCCGTTGCTGGCGATGCTGGTACGCGGCAGCGGACGTTGTCAGCTTGATGCAGCACCCATGCTCGGGCTGCAGGTAGATGTATCGCCGGTCGCTGCTGCACGCATCGATGCGGTGCAGGTCGATGCTGTACAAGTCGACGCCAAGCTGGTCGACACCGAGCAGGTCGACGCAGAGAACATCGAGACGGAGCAGATCACATGAGACCGACCGCCGCACGCTGGTGCGTGCTGATTCCCTGTTTCAACGAAGAAGCCGCCATACGCGACGTGGTTACCTCGGTACTTGCCCTGGGCGCCGCCGTCATTGTGGTTGACGACGGATCGAGCGATCGCACCGTCGAGTGCGTCGCCGACCTGCCGGTGACGCTGATCCGGCAACCGCTCCGCTGCGGCAAGGGTGAAGCCTTGCGCTGCGGTTTTCGCGAAGCCAGGCGGCAAGGTTATGACGCGGTGCTGACCATGGATGGCGACGGCCAGCACCTGGCCAGCGACATCCCGCGCATGGTCGCCGCGGCGCGCGCGCATCCGAATCATCTGGTCATCGGTGCACGTTTGCGTGAGCGCGAACAGCAGCCCGTGGCACGCCGCCGTGCCAATGCCATCGCCGACTGGGGCATCTCGTGGGTATGCGCACAAGCCATCGTCGACACCCAGAGCGGACAGCGCTGGTATCCGCGCGACGCCCTGGACCTGGTCGATCTGCCGGAGGAAAACTTCGTTTTCGAGACGGCGATCCTGATCGCTGCGTCGCGCG
>JALYXN010000552.1 GCA_030947085.1 Pseudomonadota bacterium
CGACCACAGCAGGTGGATTGCGTCCACCCACGGCGACTTGCCCTTGCGGATGCTGCCGGCCACCAGCGAATCCGGCGCCGGCGTGAAAAACGCGACGATCCACCGATTCATGCTTTCACCTTCTCCGCCTGACGAGTTCGAACATGCTACTTCAACCATGCCGGCGCAGACGGCGCGCCGCCAGCAGTAGAAACGCCGCGGTGAACCCGAGCAACACCAGCACATGGATCAGCAGCGAACCCTGCTTCATACCCACCGCGGCCAGCGCCAGCATGTCCAGGTGATAGCTCGGCCAGACCGGCGCGATCTGTTGCAGAAACTTCGGCAGCATCGGCAACGGAAACCAGAGGCCGGACAGGAACGACATCGGCAGGTAGATCAGGTTGAGCATGCCCGGCGCACCCTGCCCCTTGATCAGGGTACCGACGAACATGCCCATCGCGCAGAATGGCAACACACCGAGCATGCCGGTGAGCAGCAAGGCGCCGATCTGGACCGGCGACAGCGCCACATGCGCCAGCTGCGACAGCGCGAGCAGCAACATCACGACGGCGCCGGCCGCGAACATCGCCATCAGCATCTTCCCCAGCAGATAGGCCCCGGGTGGCATTGGCAAGGCGCGCTTGAAGGTCAGCAGGCCACCGTCACGTTCGATCGCCAGCGATACGCCGAAACCGAACAGACCGGGACTCATCACACCGAATACGGAATAGCTGGCGAGCAGATACCTCGCTGCATCCGGCGCGCCGGGCTGGGCCATGAGCACGCCAAATACGAGATAGAACATGCCGGGAAACAGCATGATCGGCAGCATAAAACCGGGTGCCCGCATGTAGCGCAGGCATTCGCTGCGCGCCTCTTCGAGATAGGCACCGAGGACTCGGCGCCGTGGCATCTCGATGGTGGCCATCGACTCGCTGGCAGACAAGGTGTTTTCCATTTCAGGCGGCCTCGCGTTCGCGTGTGTTCGATGCCTGCTCGGCATCGCGGGTGAGTTCGGTGAATGCCTCGGCCAATCCCGCGCGCTGCACCTCCAGCTCTTGCAGTTGCGGATCGGCGTCGAGTAGATGACGCACGACGGTTTCGGCCTCGGCGGTGGTGATGTGCAGACGCTCGCCGTCGTGGTGCACCTCACCAACGCCCGGCCAGCCAGACACGATGTCGGTCGTCAGCACGCTGCGGCAGCGGATTCGCTTCAGTGCCACCCGTGCGCGAAGCGTCTCGACGGTACCCTCGTGGATCATCCGGCCATGGGTCATCACGCAGACGCGATCAGCCAGCGCCTCGGCCTCTTCCAGATAGTGCGTGGTCAGCAGGACCGAGCATCCTTCGGCGATCAGTCGCCGGATCGCCGCCCACAGCCGCTGCCTGGATTCGATGTCCAGCCCGACCGTCGGTTCATCCAGGAACAGCAGTTGCGGTCGACCGCACAGGGCCAGCGCGAATTGCACGCGCCGTTGCTGGCCGCCGGACAATTTGGCGTAGGGCCGCTTGAGCAGATCACCGACGCCCGCCATTTCGGCACTCTCGGACAGCGGTCGCGGTGAGGGGTAATAGCTCGCGGTCAAACGCAGCAGCTCACCGACGCGCAAGGTGGGCGGCAAATCCGCGTTCTGCAGCATCACCCCGATGTGCCGGCGTGCCTCGATCCGCTGCGGATCCAGCCCGAACAGCTCGACCGTTCCGCTGTCGGCGCGGATCAGCCCCAGCAACAGCGCGATGGCGGTGGTCTTGCCCGCGCCATTGGGACCGAGCAGCGCGAGCAACTCGCCGCGCCGGAGCACGAGATCGAGACCATCCAGCGCGACGACCTTGCCATAGCGTTTCACGCTGGCCTCGAGACTGGCGACGACGTGCGATAAAGCAGACATGGGCAACCCTCCTTTGGGCGCCAATGTAGTCAGATCAATCGCTTGCACCCAGTCGCCGGCGTCAGCCATCGCGGATGACAGACGTCATGCTGGGGGTACCGGCCACCCCGGCTGGCGCGTTATGCTCGGGGGATATCCCTGCCCGTCCCGCCCTCTGCGCACGGTGCATCCGGGGTCGCGTCCCCCGGAAAATGGCTGCCGACGGCCGTTTTCGCATTGACGATCGACATTTGATCAACCGTCGGCCTGCTTTGCATCGGTAGCGAGGCGCCGACGAATTCAAGGAGAAAAGCATGAACGTTATCCATCAACTGCAAGAACTTCGCGAATTCGGCGGCAAAGCCCGAACCACCGGTCTGGACGATGCCAGCATCGAGCGGATGGCGGCCAGGGATCCGATGCTGGTCCAGGCGATCGCCGAAGGGCTGGCGCGGCATCAGGAATTGCGTGCCGACCTCGCCGATTTCCTCAAGCTCGACGAAGCCGAGCAATTGGAACAAGTGCAATCGGGTTTTATCAACTTCTATCCCGATGACGCGATCAATCCCTACCTTTCCGCTTCGGCGCGCGGCCCGTGGATCGTGACCCTCAAGGGCGCCGTGCTGCACGACAACGGTGGCTACGGCATGCTCGGCTTCGGTCACAATCCGCCGGCGATCATCGAGGCGATGAGCCGTCCGCAGGTGATGGCCAACGTGATGTCGCCCAGCATTGCGCAGATGAAATTCAGCAAGGCACTCGATCGCGAACTCGGCCGCCATCGCGACAGCAACCCCTACGCCCGCTACATGTGCCTCAACTCCGGTTCCGAGGCGGTCGGACTGGCCTGTCGCATCGCCGACGTCAACGCGAAATTGATGACCGACCCCGGTGGCCGTTACGCCGGACGTACCGTCAAGCGGTTGGTGGTCAAGGGTGCTTTTCACGGTCGCACCGACAAGCCGGCGTTGTATTCGGACTCGTCGCGCAAGGCCTATAAGCAGCATCTGGCGAGCTATCGCCATGAAGACAGCGTGCTGGTCATTGCGCCCTACGATGTGGCGCAGCTGGAAGCGGCCTTTGCCGATGCCGACCAGCACGGCTGGTTCATCGAGGCGATGTTTTTGGAGCCGGTGATGGGCGAAGGCGATCCCGGTCGCGCCGTAACCACCGAGTTCTACAAGGCGGCGCGTGCGCTGACCGAAGCACACGGCACCCTGCTGTTGGTCGATTCGATCCAGGCCGGTCTGCGGGCCCACGGTGTACTGTCACTCGCCGACTATCCGGGCTTCGAGAACCTGCCCGCGCCGGACATGGAAACCTTCTCCAAGGCGTTGAATGCGGGCCAGTACCCGCTGTCGGTGCTGGCCGTCAGCAAGCGCACCGCCGCGCTCTACCGCAAGGGCATCTACGGCAACACGATGACCGCCAATCCACGCGCGCTCGACGTGGCGCTGGCCACGCTGGATCAGCTGAGCGATGACGTGCGGCGCAACATCAGCGAGCGCGGCAAGGAGTTCGTCGACAAGCTCAATGCATTGAAAGACGAGCTGGGCGGCCTGATCACCAAGGTCCAGGGCACCGGCCTGCTGTTTTCCTGTGAACTGGCGCCCGAATACAAATGCTATGGCGGCGACTCCACCGAGGAGTACATGCGCGAGCGCGGCGTCGGCGTGATCCATGGCGGCACCAACTCGCTGCGTTTCACCCCGCACTTCAACGTCACCAGCGCCGAAGTCGATCTGGTAGTGGCGAATGTACGTCAGGCGCTGCTCGAAGGTCCGCGCAAGGCGAGGGCAGAAGCTGCCTGAACTGACCGCGCGACCGCCGCAGCTGCGGCACCCTGCACGCAAATCCGACCGGAAACCGCAGCTGAATGCGTGGTAGATGTCAGCGTTGGATCCCTCCCCGACAGGCCACCGGCAAGCCTAGACTGGTTCGCCGGTATTCGCCGGTTTTCGGGGAGGATTTTACCGATGTCGATCTCATTACGCATGCTCGCCGCCACTGCCGTTTTCACTATCGCCGGGGCCTC
>JALYXN010000565.1 GCA_030947085.1 Pseudomonadota bacterium
TGGGCGGCGCCAGCGACTACAGCACCGCGAGACGGCTGGGCTGACGATAACGTCGTTAATCTGCCGGATAGTCACCTCAGCAGCTATGACTCGAAATAAATCCACTTTTGCCGCTATTTTTGCACGTCACGTCTTTCCGATACCCAGTATGGAAAGCCATGCCTGTTCGAATCAAGTGCTAATCAAAAAGCCATTAATGCTTTTGCAGCAGATATAAATAATCCCCCGGCGCAGATCGCTCGAGGAAGTATTCATATCAACGATTACGGGGTGGCACATGAGACGCTTCGGCGACCACCTCATTTGTCTGTGACGCCCGAATCAGCGGCATAATCTGCCAAAGGGCAGACAGCCCCACCAGAATATAGATGATGCGCGAAAGCACCGAAAGAGGACCGAAAATGGCCGCAACGAGGTTGAAATCAGCTAAGCCTACGAGACCCCAGTTGATGCCACCAACGATGATCAGAACAAGAGTGATAATATTAAGCGCTTTCATGATGCCTCCAAGGCAGTAAGAAAAAAGGGGCGACGTACGCACCCGAGAAGGTCAGTGATGAGTGAAGCCTCTAACCAGCCTTGGCGTTGACTATGCGGCGGGTATTGTCAATGTACTGTATCGGAATCGTCAATTGGGATAAGCCGAATTCGGGGCCATGCGGAATCAGGTAGGCACTCGCTTAAGTCAACGAACTAAGCATGTCGCGTCGGCGACAAAAACTTAGCATCAGCAAACCAGCGTGCCAGTTCAAGGCGATCAGGTGATCTCATCATGCGCCCCTCTACAGACGCATCGCCCGCGTGATCTTTTCCGCACCTTCCGTCTGCTCTGGCACAAGCGCGCCTGCAGCGAGGCCGGCACCGTGTCCCACAGCGCGGGATCATTTAGCTTCCGCGCGACGCGGGCTTGGGGCTGGACCGATCGCTGCGCTTTTGCGCTGAGTGCGCTTGATGGCCCAAGCGTTTTCCGCATACTCGGCGGCGCTCACGACTGATCGTGCTCGGCGCACGTTCCGGCGATCGGCCGATCGCGCGCAAGCTCTTGCCCGCTCCCAGATGCTGCTACATCTCCACTCGCTCTTCCGGAGCTCAGCTCATATACGCTCTCATCGCAACAGCCGATGTCATATCTGGCGAGTGCTGCATGTGGAGTTTGAGACTGCCCTTGTATTCATGGCGCATCTTCAGCAATGGATCGACAAGGTGATCAGCTGTTGGTCAGTCAAGAGTCCGATCATTCGCGCAATGCAGCGGCGACCAGCTGTTCGAAGGCGTCGCCGCCGCGGACGGGATCAGCCGCCGGCAAGCCAAGACGCCGGCTCTCCTGCCAACAAAGTTGATGCGCTTCGTCTGCGCCCAGTGCCGCGGTGTTCAGACTGACGCCAGCGCAACGGATCGCCGGATTGGTTCGCCGACCCAGCCGCACCGTCATCTCAATCACCTCCTCGATATCCGGCATCGCGAAGTCGGGGTAACCGAGCATCTGCGTGCGACCGGGTTCATGGCAGACCACGAATACGTCCGGCTGGCTGCCGTGCAGCAGACCCAGCGACACTGCGGCATAGGCGGGGTGGAACAGCGAACCCTGCCCTTCGATCACGTCCCAGTGCCGAGCCGCCGCCGCCGGACTGAGCAGTTCGGCCGCCCCGGCCTCGAAATCCGACACCACTGCATCCATCGGCACGCCGCTGCCAGCGATCAGGATGCCGGTCTGGCCGGTGGCGCGAAAATCGGCATCCACGCCGCGCGCGACAAAAGCCCTGGACAGCGCCAGCGCCGTGTATTTCTTGCCCAATGCACAGTCGGTACCCACGGTGAGCAGGCGCTTGCCGGAACGCTTGCTTCCCGTGGCGACGGGTATCTCGCGCGGTGGTGTTCGGATGTCGATCAGACGCCGACCCAGCCGCTCCGCCGCATCGTGCAGCGGCGGCAGATCGGTCAGTCGCATATGCATGCCGCTGATGAGGTCGAGCCCTGCCTCGAGCGCCTCGATCAAACTGGGCATCCAGCTATCGGGTATCACCCCGCCCTGGTTGGCCACCCCAATCACCAGACCGCGCGCACCGCGCGCCCGCGCCTCGGCGGGCGACAACCAGGGCAGTCCGGTGCTGACGGTGGCGCCACACGACCACTCACCGATGCATGCATCCCCGGCCCAGTCGCGCAGGCCAAAAGCGGTCTTGGCGTAGCCCGGCTCCGTGGTATCGCCGAGAAACAACAGATAAGGCAACGGCAGCAGCTCTAGCTGCGCCACTGGCGATGACGAGAACGTACTCATGTCACGAAACTCCTGATAGCGCGTCTATTTGTTGTTTTTTCCGACTATCGGGATGAAGTGCAGATCTTGGTAATCCCAGCTGAAATCGGCCAGCGGCGAAATTGCCTGCATGGTCATTTGCCCGATACTGCCATCGGCTTTGAGCGCGAAGGTGACGTAGGCGTCCTCGACGTCCGGCATCGCCCAGTGCGTGCGAAAGGTGTCGTATTGCACGTGCTCCAGCGTGCCGTGCAGGCCCGGCGTGCGGTCGAAGCTGATGTTCAGGCTAGCCTTGCCAGGCTTGCCTTGGCTGATCGTCGCGGTGCCGTACCACGAATCGCGGTAGGTCGCCACGTAACCGGCCAGCGGCAGCGACGGACCGCGCTCCGGATGGGTGGCTGTGGCAGGCGCCTGGAGTGCGGCCACGGCGCCGGCATCACGCTTATCGAACACGGTCTTGTAATTGGCGATCCAGTCGGGTGACGACAGCCTGAGCATGCGGTCCAGCAAGTGCTCGCGCATCGCGAACAAGGTCCCGACGTCTTCGGAATTGAGCATGATCGCGAACGCGGCGTGCTTCTCCGGAACGATCACCACCGCCGAAATGCCGCCGAGCACGCCGCCCAGATGGGTAATGATCTTGTATCCGCGATAATCCTGCACTTCGAGGCCCAACGCATAGGCATGGAACTGCGGCTGCGCCAGCGCAACCGATGCCGGCGCGGCATGGATCGGGATCAGCGTCTGCGGTGTCCACAACGCGTGCGAAGCGGCGTTGCTGAATACGCGCTTGTTACCGTCCAGTGCGCCGTGTCGAAGCTGCAGCTTCAACCACTGACCCATGTCGAGCGCACTGACTTGCAACGCACCGGCCGGCGCGAACACCGAACCCGTCAGCACCGTGCTGAGTACCTGCTGCTTGCCGACGCCGCGTACAGGGGTGGTGTTCTTCGCATGCAGCGCGACTTGGTCGGCGACGCGTGCATCGATGCTCACTTGCGTATCGTGCATGCCCAGCGGATCGAGGATGTGCTGTTGCACGAAATCCTCCCAACGCTGGCCTGAAACATCTTCGACCAGTTGACCGGCGACGATGTACAGCACGTTGTCGTAGTCATAGCCGCCGCGAAATGAATGCGCCGGCTTCAGGTAACGAATGTCATGCACCAGTTCGGCACGTGTGCGGTCGGTGGTGGGGAAGATCATCAGATCGCCCTCGCCCAGACCCAGGCCGCTGCGATGGGTCAGCAGGTCCGTCACCGTCATCTCGCTCGACGCATACGGGTCATACATGCGGAAGCCCGGCATTTTATCGACCAGGCGATCGTCCCAGCTCAGCTTGCCTTGATCGACCAGGATCGCCAGCGCGGCGGCGGTGAATGCCTTGGTGTTGGAACCGATCGGGAAGATCGTGTGCGCGTCCACCTTCGCTGGCTCACCGAGCTTGCGCACGCCGTAACTGTGCGTGGTGATCTTGCCGCCCTCGACCATCACCAGCGACATGCCGGGTGTGTCGAAGGTCTGCATGGCCTCGTGCGCAAACGTATCCAGCGCGGGTGAAGCGGCAGCTTGCGGCACGTGTTCTGCAAGAAGGCTCGCCGGAGTCATGGCGAGGAAGATCCAGCCGCCGATCATCCAGCGAATTACGCTACGACCGGGTGGCGACATGCGTTGCCCCGTTGCTCGGATCATTGGCTGCCCTTTTCTATCGTGCTCTCCAAGCCGCGCCACGGCGACAGCATGGAGTTTGTGATGGATGCGATGACAACCTGCCCGTTCGCTCCGTGCGCCATCTGTGTCAATAGGTATAGCTGAAATTGACCAAGCCATAGGCGACGATGATCCACAGACCGTACAACGCGCTCAGACCAAGCAGAAACTCGCCGAGGCGCACCAGCCAGCCGCCGGGACCACGTACAACGCGCAGCACCGCTTCGACCAGCATCGCGACCGCGCCGACCGCTGCGATCACGCCGAGGCAATACAGTGCCGTCAGGTAGCCATCGAGCTTGCCGTTGGCAGTGGCAAACACATAGTTGAACATCGCGAACCAGCTCAACAGCAACACCAAAAACACGATCGCGCCCAGACGCGAGGCCAGTCGCCAGCGGAATTGCGCACGCGTAAGAAGCAACACCCGGCGCATGTGACGGCGCACGATGGCGCCGCCGATCCAGATCGCAAGCGTGAGCAGCAGTATGACGACGAACATCGCCGCCATTGGCTTCACCGCGCCGAAGCTCATCAACCCGTGCACCGGCATGAACACTTCCACGGGGAGAAAATCGTCGGAAATCCAGTAGCGGATGTGCCCGTCCTTGCCGGTCACAAATTGGGTCTGGGTCTGGCCGCCGACTTCACGATACGTCAATGGCGCGACCTCACGCCAGGTCAGCGGAGTGCCGCTCGCATCCTTGAGTGCATCGAACTCGATGGTGCCGTCGGGGTTGGCGGAAA
>JALYXN010000579.1 GCA_030947085.1 Pseudomonadota bacterium
TGACGTTGGCCGGACGGGGACTGCCGCAGGGCACCGCCGCCAGCAGCATCTCGCCTGCAGGCGATTCGCCGTTCGGCATGAGTGACCTGGCCGAGCGCAAGCGTTATCAGCAGCAGCTCGAAGTCGACCTCGGCAATACCATCGGCGGTCTGCAATCGATCCGCGCGGCGCGTGTGCATCTTGCGCTGCCGAAGCCGTCTGCGTTCATCCGGGACAGCCAGGCGGCGAGTGCGTCGGTGCTGATCACGCTGTATTCGGGGCGTCAGCTGGACGCCAGCCAGGTGGCGGCGATCGTGCACCTGGTGTCGGCCAGCGTGCCGGATCTCAATGCCAGTCAGGTTTCGGTGATCGACCAGCAAGGCCAGTTGCTGACCACCGATCCGGACAGTCCCGGAGCGATCAGCGACACCCGGCTGCGGCTGGCGACGCGGATCGAGAACACCTATGCAGGGCGCATCGAACAACTGCTGACGCCGCTGGTCGGTCCCGGCCGGGTGCATGCCCAGGTCTACGTCGATCTGGATTTCAGCCAGACCGAGAAGGCCACCGAGACCTTCGACCCCAAATCCGCCGCCATGCGCAGTGAACAGACCAGCAGTGAACAGCGCAGTTCGGCCGATGCTTCGGGCGGGGTGCCTGGAGCACTCAGCAACCAGCCGCCGAACACGGTGGCGCAGCCTACCGCGGCCAAGCCGAACGCCGGCGCGCCGGGCGCCGCCGCGGGTACGGCGACTGCCGCCGCCAGCGCTCCCAGCGAAAGTTCAAGCAGCGCTACCCGCAACTACGAACTCGATCGCACCATCAGTCATGTCAGCGATCCCGCGGGCCGGCTGACGCGCCTCAGTGTGGCGGTGGTGGTGGATGACAAGCTGGTGCCTGGCAAGGCCACCGACAATGGCGATCCGGCACCGCCCAAGAGCGTGCCGTTCAGCGCGCAGGAACTGCAGCACCTGACCGATCTGGCCAAGAACGCGGTGGGATTCAGTGCGGCCCGCGGCGACAGCGTCAGCGTGATCAACCAGCCATTCCAGCGTGGTCCGGCGATCGAGGCGCTGCCGAAAGTCCCGCTGTGGGAGCGGCCCGGTGCGATGGATCTGATCAAGCAGGGACTGGGCATCCTGGTCGCGCTGCTGGTGGCCTTCGGCCTGCTGCGACCGTTGCTGAAAGGGTTGATGCGAGGCGGCGGATCGACGCGCGCGTTGCCGGTGCCGGCGCAGAAGGTTTCTGTGCGTATCGCCGATGATCCGCAGGATAACGAGAACGAGCCCGCCAGGCTCAGCGGTGACTCCAATGCACTGGCCTATGAACAACGAATCGGCGCCGCCCGACGCATGGTCGGCGAAAACTCCAAACAGGTTGCGCAAGTCGTCAAGAACTGGGTGAGCGAAGATGCCAGCTGAGCCGTTGCAGATAAATGGTGCCCAACGCGCGGCGATCCTGCTGCTGACGCTGGGCGAGCAGGACGCCGCCGAGGTGCTCAAGCATCTCAGCGCGCGCGACGTGCAGGCCGTGGGCAGCGCCATGGCGGCGCTGAGCAGCGTGTCGCGCGAGCATGTCGAGAGCGCGTTGGACAAACTCAACGATGACATGGGCCGACAGACCTCGCTGGGCGTCGGCACCGAAGACTACATCCGCAAGATGCTGGTCAACGCGCTGGGCGAGAACAAGGCCGGTGGCCTGATCGACCGTATCCTGCTCGGTCGCAACAGCAAGGGCCTGGAATCGCTGAAGTGGATGGAGAGTCGGCAGATTGCCGAGATGATCAACCAGGAGCACCCGCAGATCATCGCGCTGGTGCTGGCCCATCTGGAGCCGGAACAGGCCGCCGAAGTGGTCGGCTACTTGCCCGAGCGCGTTCGTTCCGATGCGCTGATGCGCATCGCCACGCTCGACGGCGTGCAGCCGCATGCGCTGAACGAGCTGGACGAGATCATGGAACGCCAGTTCTCCGGCGGCAACAAGAAGCTGAAATCCGCCAATGTGGGCGGCCTGAAGGCTGCCGCCGACATCCTCAACGCGATGGAAGGCAGCCGTGAATCGGAGCTGATCGCCGCCATTCGCCGCCAGGACGAGGCGCTGGGTGCGCGCATCGAGGACTTGATGTTCGTGTTCGAGGATCTGGCCGATCTGGACGACCGCGGTATGCAGGTGCTGCTGCGTGAGGTGCCTTCGCCGACACTGACGATCGCGATGAAGGGTGCCGAGCCGGCGATCCGGGAAAAGATCTACGCCAACATGTCCAAGCGCGCCGCCGACATGCTGCGCGACGACCTCGAAGTGAAGGGGCCGGTGCGTCTGAGCGAAGTCGACGCCGCGCAGAAAGAGGTGCTGGCCACGGCCCGTCGACTCGCCGATGCCGGCCAGCTGAATCTGTCTTCCGGCGGTGAGGAGTTCGTCTGATGGCGGATGCCTTGCGGGACTCTGCAGCGGAATTCCGGCGTTGGGAGCTGCCAGAGGTAGGCACGGTATCGCCGGCCCGCGAAGCCGCCTCGCCAGCGCAGCCCACCGTGCGTGAACTGGAGGCGCTGGAGCAGCAGGCGCGTGAGGAAGGCTATGCAGCCGGCCAGGCGGAAGGGCTGGCTGCGGCCAGACAGCAGCTGGACGAGCAGCTGGCACGACTTGCCGCGCTGTATGACGCGGCGGCCCGGCCGCTGGCATCGCTGGATGCCCAGACCGAGCTGGAACTGGCCCGCTTGACCACCCTGATTGCAAGTCGGGTGGTGGGCCGCGAGCTGCAGCTGGCGCCGGACCTGATCGTGCAAACCGTGCGCGAGGCGGCCGCTGCGTTGCCCGCGG
>JALYXN010000588.1 GCA_030947085.1 Pseudomonadota bacterium
AGGGCGGCAGTGAGCCCGGGATAATCGCCATCGTTGCCGTCAGGCATGCAGATCGCATCGGACGTGCATGTCCCACGCACGTGTTCGCCATGATCGACCAGCAGCACGTTGCCGCGCGCCAGGCTGACATCGTGCAGCCAGGCGCAGTCGGGCGACGGCATGCGTACCGACAGGCACAGGTCGAACGGCAATGCGTCACAGGTGTCCCACGCCACCTCCAGCAGCAGGCTATCGTCGAGCGGATCGCGCGACGTCTGCACGTCTGTCAGCCGCACCGCATGCCGATGGGCAGGGTCGGCATCCGCCAGATTGCCAGTCTGCGGGCCCAGCACCTCTTCGAAGATCAGCACGTCGCCGACGGCGAGCTTCAGCGCGCGCTGCGTCGTCGCGGATGCTGCCGCGGTGTCATTTGGCACGGGATCGTTCGCCGCCGCTTCTATCGACGCCGCCGATGCCGCCGGGGGTGCGGGTATCGTCAGCGGGGCGTCAATCAGCGTCGCCCGCGTGCTGCCGCGTGGTAGGCAGCACATCTCGTCGCTCCATCGATGCAGTCGGATCGCGCTGTGCGCCGCGACCACGTTGAACGAGTCTTTATCATCCAGAGGCATCGGTTCGAACATCAGCGCACCCTGCGTGCGCGCTGTCTCAAGCTGGTCAGCACTGATCACACCTGGCTTCGCGTTGTTCTGCCCAGGCGGCGGCACCAGCAGCAACAGGTTGTCGAGTTCGAGATCGAGGTCGGTATCGGAGGCGAGCGCGACCAGGGCGCGCGCGTTGCAGCCTTCGTGCATTCGGTAGTCGACCAGACGCGCGTGCCGGCGGACCGAGACGCGACGCCGGGCCGTGGCGAGGTAGGCCTCGGTGGCGACCGCGTCCTGGTAGTAGCTGAGGTAGTCGGCGGTATACGCCAGGATCTCCACCAGCGCGATGCCGAGGTCGGGGACATGCCGCTCCTGCCACGCCGGCATGTCCAGCGC
This sequence comes from Pseudomonadota bacterium, assembly GCA_030947085.1. Classification (GTDB taxonomy): domain Bacteria; phylum Pseudomonadota; class Gammaproteobacteria; order Xanthomonadales; family Rhodanobacteraceae; genus Rhodanobacter. Next base: position 978 of record JALYXN010000588.1, read on the forward strand.
GATGCGGTCGAGGAACAGCTGGCGGAAGCTGGCGTAATCCTTCGCCAGATAGTTGATCTCCGGCGGCGGGGTCGGCGGTTGCACGCAAGGCGTCGTGTCCGCGCAATCGAGCGTGCGCGCGCAATCGAGCCGGAAGTGCAGCGTCACGCAGGCATAGCGTGGATCGAAGCCGGGATAGGCCAGCCACCCGGTCGGATCGTTGCCCGAAGCGGCGTCCACCAGGCACAGGCAATACGCCGTGTGGTCGCCTTCGCGATCGAGTACCACGCGCAGGCAGGCGTCATCGTGCAAGTCCGGCTCCCGCTCAGGATTGACGCTGAGCACGCGCAGACCGGTGATGCGATCGCCGCCGCTGATCCGCACGTTCGCCACACCGATGCCCTGCGGAATGTCGCCGAACAGATGCACGCACAGGCTGGTGCCGTCGTCGCCGACCTCGACGTAGTCGATGCCGTTTAGCTTGTTGGCAAGCCGCAGCTTGTCGCGCCGCGCCGACACGCTGCAGGCTGGCTTCGCGGCACATCCAACGACGCTTTGGCTCGACACGGGAGTGGCCGCACTCATGGCAGGCTCCGGGTGAAACTGTCCGTATGCGTATCGCCGCTGGCGCGCACGGTATAGCTGAGATCGACGCGCAGGGTCGCGTCCTCGCTGCTTACCGCCAGCGTACCGACATCGATCAAATCGCCGAGCCAGCGCTGCAGCGCCGCCTGCAAGGTGAACTGCAGCGCGGCCGCCAGCTCGGGACTGTTCGGCGCGAACACCAGTTGCAGCAAGCCGCTGCCGAAGTCCGGTCGATTGACTCGTTCGCCGGGACTGGTGAACAACAGCTGCTCGATCATGTCTCGCACGTGGTCGTCGACATCGGTTTCGGCGCTGCGTCCACGGTTGTCGAAATGAAATGGATAATCCATATTTTTGGCGATATTCATGGCGTTACTCATGGCGTCCTCACATCGCGGTGACGCGCATCTGGCTGGCGACGATCAGCAACGGCGTGCCGGTGGGCGCGCAGATCGCCTGGCTGTCGAACAGCAGCAGCGGTTGAGCGTTCGATGTCACGCGGGTGGCGGCCGTGACGAACTGCGCGGTGATGCACGGGCCGTTCGCCGCCAGGGGTGGTGGCAGCGCGCAACCGGCAACCAGCCATGGCGCGGGCAACGTCACGCTGGGCTGGCCGCTGACAGTGACGCGCGGATTCGGCGCCGTAGCTTGCGCCTGCCCGCCGTGCGAACAGAGCACGCTGGCACCGACATGGATGAGGAAGCCCGGCATCATGCATCTCCTTAAGTGACGACCAGCGCGCCGTTGTTGATCGTCACCGTCGGCCCGGCCAGCACGATGGTGGCGCCCTGGCCGTTGGAAATCGTGATGCCGATTTCGTTGACCATGATCATGGCTCCAGTAACGCTTTTCAGAAGAA
>JALYXN010000609.1 GCA_030947085.1 Pseudomonadota bacterium
GGTAGCCATCCCGAACACCCCGAACTGTGCGGCCGCTGCGTCGGCAACGTCGAAGGCCCCGGAGAAGACCGTCGCTGGTTCTGATTCGCCCCTCATGCCGCGATACGGAGCCCGCCCTATCTCCCTCCCCTGCTGCGCAGGGGAGGGAGTTAGAGCGGGCTCCGTTACGGTCAGGGGCGAATCAGAACCAGCGACGGTCTTCTCCGGGGCCTTCGACGTTGCCGACGCAGCGGCCGCACAGTTCGGGGTGTTCGGGATGGCTACCGACGTCGTCGCGACGATGCCAGCAACGCACGCACTTGGTCGCGCTGCTCGCGCTGGCCGATACCCAGACATCAACGCCTTCCAGTTCCACCTTCACCGCATTGTCAGGTCGCGGTGTCAGCGGGGCCATCGCCAGATCGGAGGTGATGAAGAAGAACCATAGCTCGTCCGCCACTTCGGCGTATCGATGCCGGGTCGGTTCATCCGCATGAAGTACCAGCTTGGCTTCCAGCGAGGCACCGATCTGATCGGTCTTGCGCATGCTCTCCAGTACGCGCGATGCGGTATCGCGGATTGCCAGCAACTCGCTCCAGTAACGCCGCTGCTCCGGTGCACTCTGCGGCGAGGCCAGACCGTCATACCAGGTTTCAAACAACACGCTGTCGCCGCGCTCACCCGGCAACTGCTGCCAGATTTCCTCGGCGGTAAAGCTCAGCACCGGCGCCAACCAGCGCACCAGCGCTTCGGCAACGCGATACATGGCGCTCTGTGCGCTGCGCCGGCCATGGCTGTCGGTCGGCATGGTGTAGAGCCGGTCCTTGGTGATGTCCAGGTAGAGCGCTCCCAGTTCGTTGGTGCAGAAGTTCTGCACCCGTGTCACCACTTCAGGAAAATCATAGCGCTCGTACGACGCCACCACGGCCTGCTGTACGTCGAACGCCTGTTGCACGACCCACCGATCCAGCAACAGCGTGTCCTCGATCGGCAGCAGATGGGTTGCGGGATCGAAGCCGTCCAGATTGCCCAGCAGAAACTTGGCGGTATTGCGGATACGACGATAGGTGTCCGACACCCGCTTCAGGATCTCGTCGGAAACGGTCATTTCGTTGCGGTAGTCGGCTGAAGCCACCCACAGCCGCAATACGTCAGCGCCGAGCGTATCCATCACCTTCTGCGGCGCGACCACATTGCCCAGTGACTTGGACATCTTGCGACCGTTGGCGTCCACCGCGAAACCATGCGTCAGCACGTCTTGATACGGCGCGCGCCCGAAGATCGCCGACGACGTCAGCAGGGACGACTGGAACCAGCCGCGATGCTGATCGGACCCTTCGAGATACATCACCTTGTAGTGCGACGCCCTGCCCTGCTGCAACTCCGGCCGCTGCCCAATCACGGCAAAGTGAGTCACGCCCGAATCGAACCAGACGTCCAGAACATCGGTGACCTTCTCGTAGTCGTCGACCTGATCGCCAAGCAGCTCGGCCGGATCCAGCGTGAACCAGGCCTCGACGCCGCCCTGCTCGACTTTCTTTGCTACATGCTCCAGCAAGGCCACCGAATCGGGATGCGGCTCGCGGGTGACCTTGTCTATAAACAGCGCGATCGGTACGCCCCAGGTGCGCTGACGCGAAATGCACCAGTCGGGTCTGCCCGCCACCATGCCGGCGATACGTTCTTCACCCCAGCCAGGAACCCAGCGCACACTCTTGATCGCGGTGAGCGCGGTCTCGCGCAGATCCGCCTGTTCCATCGAGATGAACCACTGCGGCGTGGTGCGGTAGATCACCGGCGTCTTGTGCCGCCAGCAATGCGGATAACTGTGCTCGATCTTGACGAAATCCAGCAGCACGCCGCGCTGGCGCAAAACGTCGACGATCGCCTCGTTGGCCTTCCAGATGTGCATGTTGCCCAACTCGAGCTCGCCTACCATCGGCGTGTCCGCGCGATAGGCACCGCGCGAACCGACATAGTTGAGCAGGCCGATGCCGTATTCGCGTGAGACCACAAAGTCCTCGACGCCGTGATCGGGCGACGTATGCACCGCACCGGTACCGTCCTCGGCCGACACGTGCTCACCGAGAATCACCGGCACCTCGCGCGGGTAGAACGGATGCTTCAGCAGCAGCCCCTCCAGCGCCCGACCTTCCGCATGACCGAGGACCGAAGTCTGTTCCAGTCCATAACGCTGAGACACTGTCTCGACCAGCGCGCTGGCGACCACCAGCAAAACTCGCTTGCCATCGCGTCGCGGGCCTTCGATCAAGGCGTATTCAAGTTCGGCGCCCAGTGAAACGGCCTGACTTTCAGGCAGGGTCCAGGGCGTGGTGGTCCAGATCGGCACCGCCGCGATCGCATCGCCGGCTTCGACGTCGAATGTGCTTGCCAGCGCCTGCGGGTCGACCGCGTCATAGGCGACGTCGACCGCGGGTGACTGCTTGTTGGCGTATTCGATTTCCGCCTCGGCCAGCGCCGAGCCACAGTCGAAGCACCAATAAACCGGCTTCGCGCCGCGCATCACATGGCCGTTGGACACGATCCGCGCCAGCGCCCGCAGCATGTCCGCCTCGTAGGTGAAATCCATCGTGCGATAGGGGTTGCCCCAGTCACCGAGCACGCCCAGCCGCTTGAAGCCTTCGCGCTGCGCATCGACCTGTTCAGCGGCGTATTCGCGGCATTTCTGGCGGAATTCGGCGGCGTCCAGTTTGACACCCGGCTTGCCGAATTTCTTCTCCACCGCGATCTCGATCGGCAGGCCGTGGCAATCCCAACCCGGCACGTAGGGCGCCCGGTGGCCCGCCAGCAGCTTGGACTTGACCGTGATGTCCTTGAGGATCTTGTTGACCGCATGACCGATATGGATCGCGCCGTTGGCGTACGGCGGACCATCGTGCAACACGAAGACACGGTCACGATCCCTGGTTTTGTCCTGAATCTGCGCATAGCGATCCACCCGCTCCCACTCGGCCAGCCAGCCCGGCTCGCGCTTGGGCAAGTCACCGCGCATCGGAAAAGCCGTCTGCGGCAGATTGATCGTGCTCTTGTAGTCGTGGGTCATTGCGTGTGTGCCATGCGAAAAGTGCCGCCCGCCAGGAGCGGACAAAGGATGCAACGTTAAACGATAGCGCGCCGGACCGGAATACGGGTCACGCCTGGATCAGGTGGGGATTCATGCCCAACAGCTCGCGCGCCCTGCGCGAATCCAGTGCCATCTGCGCCTTGAGCGGCTCGAGACCGTCGAATTTCTGCTCGTCTCGCAACTTGGCGACGAACTCCACCGCCATGCGACGTCCATAGAGATCGCCCTCGAAATCGAACAGATGCACTTCGAGCAGCGGTTCACTGACCTGATTGACGGTGGGGCGCACACCCAGGCTGGCCACGCCCGGCCAGCTGCACTCGCTCTCACCCAAGCCGACCCGTACCGCAAATATGCCGTGCACCGGACTCACCCTCTGCAAGTGAATATTGGCGGTGGGATAGCCGAGCGCGCGGCCGAGCTGGTTGCCGTATTCGACCTTGCCTTCGATCACGAACGGGCGACCCAACAGCGGTTTGGCGGCAGCGAAATTGCCCTCTGCCAGCAACGTGCGCGCGCGACTGGCCGAAACCCGATCCCCATCGACCGTTACCGCCGGCATCGTGCAAGCAGTAAACCCCAGCTCGGTGCCCATCCGATCAAGCATCGCGAAATCGCCACCACGCTTGTGACCAAAACGAAAATCGGCACCGACCCAGACCTCCCGCGTCGCCAGCCGCTGAACCAGCACGCGCCGAACAAAGTCCTCGCCCGACATCGCGGTCAGTGCCTTGTTGAAGCGCAACAGCAGGGTCTGTTCCATGCCTGCAGCGGCAAACCCGCGCAATTTCTCGCGCACGCTGGACAGGCGTGGGAGCGGCTCGGCAGAAAAGAACGCTCGCGGCAACGGCTCGAAACTGACCACCGCCGGCGTGCATTCCAGTGCCTGCGCCCGCTCGCGCACTTGGGCCAGCAACGCCTGGTGACCGCGGTGCAAGCCATCGAACGCCCCGACCGCAATCACACTGCCGCGCGGCGCCAGGCAGCGGCCCGCCACATCCCTGGAAAGTCTCATCATGGCCTCAGTATAACGGGCGCCAAGGCCTGATTAAGCACACCGCTGCGGCCCGAAGCGCTCATGTTCCGCGAAGGTCACCCAAACGAAAACCTGTGGCAAATAGCGCAGCGACATACGTCAGTCCACCTGCCAGCACCAGCACGGTCAGATGCCATATCCGTGCAAACACTTTGGCGGTCGACCAGTCCGGCCACAGCTCACGCCCCAGCGCCAGCACCGCCACCATCGCCGCACAAGCAAACGCCAGACGCAGCCAGTGCCGTCCCCAGCCAGGTTCGGGCTGATAGACACCAGCGCGCTTCAACCATCCCCAGAGCAAAACGAAGTTGAGATAGCTGGACAAGGTGCTGGCAATCGCAAGCGCGACATGCAGCCCGGGCACCTGAGCGATGCCATCCAGCAGGCTGCCCTGCCTCACGCTTGCCGGCGCCCAAAGCAGGTACAGCAGCACGATGAAAAATGCGTTGAACACCATATTGGCGACCAGCGCCACGACTCCCGCCTTCACCGGCGTGCGCGTGTCCTGCCGGGCGTAAAACGCCGGCAGCAGCACCTTGACCAGCGCATAGGCAGGTATGCCAGCGCAAAGCGCCAGGGTCGACAACACCGTCATGTGTGCATCGAAGGCCGTATAGCGCCCGTTCTGAAACAGCGTGACGACCAGCGGCTCGGCCAGCAGCAGCAACGCAAACATCGCTGGCACCGCGATCAGCAGGGTCAGACGCAGACCCCAGTCCAGCGATCGGGAAAATCCGGCGCGGTCCGTGCCCACGTGATGGCGTGACAACGCCGGAAGAATCACCGTTCCCAGCGCCACACCAAACACGCCCAGCGGCAGTTCCAGAAAACGGGTCGACTGCCACAGCCAGGTTTGCGAGCCGGTCAGCAACAGCGAAATCACCACCGTATCGAGCAACAGATTGAGCTGCGCCACGGAAGAGCCAAACAGCGTCGGCACCATCAGCCGCATGATCCGCCGCACCTGCGGGTGGCTCCAACCCCAGCGCGGCAGGCTGAGCAGGTCGATATCGCGCAGAGCAGGCAGCAAAAACGCCAGTTGCAGGATTCCCGCCAGCAATACCGCCCAGCCCAGCGCCATGATCGGAGTATGCAGATGAGGCGCCACCCACAGCGCCGCGACGATCATGCACACGTTCAGAATGACCGGTGCCAGCGCCGGCAATGCAAAGCGATGAAAGCTGTTCAACGCACCGCCGGCCAGTGCCGTCAGCGACACAAACAGGATGAAGGGAAACGTCAGGCGCACCAGATCGGTGGTGAGGTCGAACTTGTGTGGCTGGTCCAGTGCGCCGGGAGCGAACGTCCCCGCCACTTGCGGCGCAAAGATCAGCCCCAACGCTGTCACCACCAGCAAGATGCCGCCCAGCGTGCCCGCTACCCGCGACATCAGGTCTTTCAGATCGGCGTGGGTGCCAGTCTCTTTTACTTCCGTGAATACCGGCACAAACGCGGTGGAGAACGAGCCTTCCGCGAACAAGCGGCGCATGAAATTGGGGATGCGGAACGCAATGACGAACGCATCGGTGGCAGTACTGGCACCGAAGACGTGGCTCATCGACACGTCCCGTGCCAGCCCGAGCACACGCGAGATCATGGTCATGCTGCTGAACGAGAGTAGCCCCCGAAGCATGCTGGGTGACTTCATGCGGCGGACTTCATGCGCTGTAAGGAACCTTTCCGGGCAGGGTTTGAGGCGCCGGATCGTGCTGGCGCAAGCGCGTAGTCTGACAGCCGCCACGGGCAAGTTGACAGCGCGAGATGTGACAGAATGCAGGCAAGTGCGGAGGTCGATCAGCTGACGGCGCGATCTCCAGTGGACACTCGTTGCCTGAATGATTGACGCACCGGCGAAACGCCCGCATAATTGGCGTCTTTTTCCACCTCACCACACTGCATTCCGGAGTTCTACCTTGGCCAACATCAAGTCCGCGAAAAAGCGCGCGCGCCAGTCCGAACAGCGCCGCCTGCGCAACATCAGCGCTCGCTCCATGGTCCGCACCGCCCTGAAAAAGGTCGTCACCGCCATCGAGGCCAAGGACAAGGCAGCTGCGATTGCTGCGTTCACCGTTGCTCAGCCGGTAATGGATCGTTATGCCGCCCGCGGCCTGATCCACAAGAACAAGGCCGCTCGCCACAAGAGCCGCCTCAACGCGAAGATCCACGAACTGGCGTAAGCCGGCGGCGTGTCATCGAGTTGATACGAAAAAGCCGGCGCAAGCCGGCTTTTTCTTGCCTTAAAATTACCGAACCCTCTCCGCTGCGATGCAGGCAGCTGAAAGGCTCGCACTTGGTAGCGCCGAAACCGGACTATTCAGTGCTCCCTCCCTTGCATGCAAGGAAGGGTTGGGGTGGGGTCGCTCTTCGCGACAAACGTCAAAAGCGACCCCCCCCCAGCCTCCCCCTGCCAGCAGGGGGAGGAGCTGAAACCCGGAAGCCCGCCGTGCTCCCTCCCCTGCGTGCAGGGGAGGGCTGGGGTGGGGTCGCTCTTCGCCACAAGATCAAAAGCGAACCCCTCCCAACCTCCCCCTGCATGCAGGGGGAGGCGTACAAACCCGAGGCCCGCGGCGCTCCCTCCCCTGCGTGCAGGGTGGGTTGGGGTGGGTTCGCTCTTCGCTACAACGTCAAAAGCGAACCCCCTCCCAACCTCCCCCTGCACGCAGGGGGAGGAGCAGAAACCAGGAGCCCTACTCCTCTCGGATTTGTCACTGGCGCGAGCGGAACTCCAGCGACGTTGGTTCGTCCTTGCGCGCAACCACCGGCGATGCAGGGGCACAACCGCTGCAGCTGTCGCAGCCATCGCCGGTGCCGCAGCCGCCGCTCTTCGCCTCGGCGGGTTGCAACCAGCGACCAAGACCGCGCATAGCCCGCGAACGACCTGGGCGATCCAGACGTGCCGATGCACCAG
>JALYXN010000611.1 GCA_030947085.1 Pseudomonadota bacterium
CTTGTAGCCGTGTCCCAGCGATTCGACCCGCTCGCCCAGCGGGCTGGACGCATGCATGGCCGCACGTACCGCTGAGCCGGCGCCGTCGGCGCCGATCAGCAGATCGAAAGACCGCTCACGTTCCATGCCGGAGGCGTCGCTCATTCGAAACGTCTGGTGTTCGAAATCCGCGCCGAGGAAGGCTTCCTCGAAGTGGAATGCCACCCCGGCAGCCTCGGCGGCGTCCAGCAGGAGGACGTTCAAGGTGCCGCGCGAAACGGACCAGATCACCTCGCTGTCGTCGACGCCGTAACGCTGCAGACTGGAATGGCCGTCGCGGTCGTGCACCATCCGGCCACGCATCATCACGGCATGCTGCAGCACCTCGTCGGCGAGGCCTGCGATCCGCAGGGCCTGCAGACCCCGCTCGGCCAGCGCCAGGTTGATCGAGCGCCCGCCCAGAAACCCGGCGCGGCGCGGATCAGGCCGTTTCTCATACACCTCAACGGCAAAGACACGTTGGACCAGCTGCAGTGCGAGCAAGGCGCCGACCAGGCCGCCGCCAATGAGGGTGATGGATGGCTTCGCCATGGTGCGATCCGTGGGGATATTGCGGTTACTGTAGTGACTTCGGACGTTGTCGGGGCATCGCAGCCACTGGATCCCCGCCTTCGCGGGGATGACGAGCTTGCGTAAGTGCTATTCCGGTCTGCCTCAGCAGAATGCCTGTACTCAGTCGATTTCCAGGGCGCGCTTCAACGGTCGCCTCAGCCCGAACGCCAGTACGCCGCCGGTCGCCGCAATGCCCGCGTGCATGGCCCAGAACGCGGCGGGGGTCATGTGTTCGTAAAAGCCGCCGAGCCGTCCGATAATGATGTTGCCGACGAAATAGGTGAGAAACACCGCGCCCATCAAGGTGGCCTTGATGCGCACCGGCGCGGTGCGCGACACCAGCGCCAGCGTGGTCGGCCAGTAATAGAGGAAGGCGATGCCGAGGATCATGTTGGAGAGCAGCGGCACCAGCAGCGACGTGCGTGGGCTCAGCAGGCTGGCGGTCATCAGCACGAGGTTGGCAACGGTGGCCAGCCACGCGCCGGTGGCGATCTTGCCGATGTCGTCCGGCTCGCTGCCGCGGGCGGCTTGCCACTTCCACAGCGCCAGCAGCAGCGGTACACAGAGAATGCTGGCCATGGGGTCGACCGAGTTGAACCACGCCACCGGCACGTGGAAGCCAAGTAAATCCAGGTCGACACTGCGACTGATCCAGATCAGGCCCATGTTGGTGTTCTGCAAGTAGGCGATGGTCTGGAAGATGGTAATGATCGAGACCACGCCCAGCGCGGCCAGGATGCGCCACTGGCGTCGATCGAACGGCTCTTTGGCCTTCGCGCTTGCGGGTAGTTCGCGCCGCCGGTCGGCGGGAAGATAGCGGAAGCCGGCAATGTAAGTGACCAGACCGAGCAGCATCAGGATGCCGGCCACGCTGAAACCCGTGTGCCACCCATAGACTTGAGCCAGCAGGCCGACCACCAGCGGGCCGAGTACCGCGCCGACATTGATGCCGACGGAAAAGATCGCAAACGCGCGAGTGCGGCCCTCACCATCGGTTTCGGCATACAGCTCCCCAACCTGGGTGGAGATATTGCCCTTGAGCAAACCGCTGCCGGTAATCAGCAGGGTCAGCGCCAACAGGAACGAAGCGTCGAAAGCCATCGCCAGGTGCCCGGCGCTCATCAACACCGCGCCGAGCATGACGGCCAGTCGGCGGCCGATCCAGCGGTCGGCCACCCAGCCGCCGAGCACCGGCGTGAAATAGACCAGGCCGGTGTACAAGCCCATGATCTGGGAGGCGAGCGCCAGCGTGCTCAGCGGCCCGAACACCGATTCCAGGCCGTGACGGAAGCTGGCCATGCCTGCAATGCCGTCGATATGGCCAGGCATCAACAAGCCCTGGCTCATGTACAGCACCAGGATCGAGGTCATGCCGTAGTAGGAGAATCGCTCCCACGCTTCGGTGAAGCTCAGATAGGCCAGCGCCCGGGG
>JALYXN010000004.1 GCA_030947085.1 Pseudomonadota bacterium
CGACGTGTTCATCGGCATCGCCGGCGCCGTACGCGGCCTGTGGTCGTGCGGCATGTACCCGTTCAACGTCGCCACCAGCACCTGCGGCTCCTGGGGCTTGTCGGTGCAGAACCCTTTTCTGCAGGGCTTCGCCGGACACCGCTTCGGTGCGAAGATGTATTCAATGAAATCTTTCAGCGACGAGATCAACTGCTACGCCAGTTGCTTCGTCTACGGCGTCCACACCTCGACTATCCCCGGTGAGGAATACAGTTTCACCTACCCCTAAGGGCACTATCAGCTGTTGTGGCTCACGGCTGCTGACCAGGTCAGCCTTTTGCGGTAACACATCGGGCCGGCGCAGGATGAGGCTTAGCGCCGGCCATTCCGTGCACTGGTTGATCTGCAACGGGTGAACAGGCTCTGCGGCAGGCGTGACGAGGCGGGGGCAAAGCGAACGGCATCACCAGCCGATTCCGACAATGCAGCAGGTTGTCACATAAATCCGTATAATCCTCGGGTTAATCCTTCTATAACCCACGTGGTGGCTTCATGCGCCGCCCGAGTGCTTTCCATGTCTATTGAAAACCTGCGCAATATCGCCATCGTCGCCCACGTCGATCACGGCAAGACCACCCTCGTCGACTGCCTTCTGAAGCAGTCCGGCACGCTGGCCGAGCGAACGGTGCTGGCCGAGCGCGTGATGGACTCGAACGATCAGGAAAAAGAGCGTGGCATCACGATCCTGGCCAAGAACACGGCCATCACCTGGCAGGGCAACCGGATCAACATCGTCGACACGCCGGGACATGCCGACTTCGGCGGCGAAGTGGAGCGCGTGCTGTCGATGGTTGACTCGGTGCTGATTCTGGTCGACGCGATGGACGGCCCGATGCCGCAGACCCGCTTCGTGACCCAGAAGGCGTTCGCGATGGGCTTCAAGCCCATCGTGGTGATCAACAAGGTCGATCGCAACGGCGCCCGCCCCGAGTGGGTGGTCGAGCAGGTCTGGGACTTGTTCGATCGTCTCGGCGCCACGCCTGAGCAGATGGACTTCCCGGTCGTTTACGCCTCGGCGCTGAACGGTTATGCCAGCCTGGACGAGGATGTGCGCGAGGGCGACATGACACCGCTGTACGAGGCGATCATGAAGCACGTCAGCAAGCCCGACGTGGACCCGGACGGCCCGTTCCAGATGCGCATCAGCCAGCTCGACTACAACAGTTTCGTCGGCGTCATCGGCATCGGCCGCATCCAGCGCGGTACCTTGAAGAAGGGCATGCAGGTTGCCGTGATCGACCGCCACGGCAAAAAGCGCCTGTGCAAGATCATGCAGGTGCTGGGCTTCCTCGGTCTGGAGCGGATCGAGCAGGAAACGGCGGAGGCCGGCGACATCGTCGCCATCTCGGGTGTCCCCGACCTGACCATTTCCGACACCCTCTGCGCGCCGGATACGCCGGAAGCACTGCCCGCACTGACTGTCGACGAGCCGACCATTTCGATGACTTTCCAGGTCAACAACTCGCCCTTCGCCGGCAAGCAGGACATGAGCGGTGGCAAGTTCCTCACCAGCCGCCAGCTGCGTGAGCGACTGGAGCGCGAGGAAGTGCACAATGTCGCGTTGAAGGTCGAGGAAGGCTCCGACCCCGACAAGTTCCTGGTCTCCGGTCGCGGCGAGCTGCATTTGTCGGTGCTGATCGAGAACATGCGACGTGAAGGCTACGAGCTGGCCGTGTCGCGCCCCGAGGTGATCATCAAGGACATCGACGGCCAGAAGATGGAGCCGATCGAACAGCTGGTGGTCGACGTGGAAGAAGTCCACCAGGGCGGCGTGATGGAAAAGCTGGGCATGCGCAAGGGTCAGCTGAAGAACATGGACCCGGACGGCAAGGGTCGCGTGCGGCTTGATTACGAAATTCCGGCGCGCGGCCTGATCGGCTTCCAGAACGAGTTCAAGACCCTGACCCAGGGTTCGGGCTTGCTGTTCCATGTGTTCGACCGCTACGGTCCGAAGGAGGAGGGCCAGATCGCCAAGCGCAAGAACGGCGTGATGATCTCCAATGCGGCGGGCGTGACGCCGGCGTACTCGCTCGGACCGCTGCAGGATCGCGGCAAGCTGTTCGCGGCCGAAGGTGACAATGTGTATGAAGGCCAGCTGGTCGGCATCCACGCCAAGGACAACGACCTCACCGTCAACGTCATCAAATCCAAGCCGCTGACCAACATGCGCGCCTCGGGCAAGGACGATGCCATTCAGCTGAGTCCCGCGATCAAGTATTCGCTGGAGCAGGCACTGGACTTCATCGACGACGACGAGCTGGTCGAGATCACGCCGAAGGAGATCCGCCTGCGCAAGAAGCATCTGTCCGAGAACGACCGCAAGCGCTCTTCGCGCAACTGAGTTTTCGCTTCAGGTGATATATCGAAGGCCGCCGAAAGGCGGCCTTCTGCTTTGTGAGCCACCGAGAGGATCAACTGTGGGAGCGGCTTCAGCCGCGATGCTCTACATTGAGATCGGAGCAAGAGCATCGCGACTGAAGTCGCTCCCACAAAAGCCCGCCTCACAGAGCCGTGGTGCCTCTGACCCGCAGGCCCGGTCGCTGGCGCGCCAGCTTGCGCAGCAGTTCGGCGAACACATGCAGATCATCTTGCCAGGGCGAGGCATCACGCCAATACAACGCGATATCGCGACCGCTGGCCTTGCCCTTGAGTTTGGCCAAGGCGATATCCGGCATCGAGGCGAGACGATCGTGGGCGAGTGC
>JALYXN010000078.1 GCA_030947085.1 Pseudomonadota bacterium
CAATGACGAGGGAATGCGTTCCCGCGGCCACACATGACGAACGGCCGTGAGCGCGGCCGCCGCGGTGTCGTGCCGCCCCAACTCGCTATCATTCAGCAGGGCACGCCAGCGATGGCCGTGACGGACGATGCGCAGCAGGCCGTAGCGGGAAAGATGTACGTATTGCAACAACATGTCTATCGCGCCGGTAAAACGTTCGATATTCATTGTGCGCGATCATCGTGACACTCTTCCGTGTCTGCGCGAGACAGGGCGATTACGCGCGGGAATGCGGTCAGCCGGGTGCATATTCCGCTGAAATGGCCGGCGACGTAAGAGGTCACTGGATTCCTGCGTGCGCAGGAATGACGAAGCTTGAGTAAGTGTCATTGCTTCCTTGAACCCTTCACAAGCAGGTCCTTTGCAACATGTAAGCGGGTGGACGCGAAATTGTCATCTGAGCGACGGTAAGCTGGCAGCTCGCAGCGACAGCGCAACGCATCCACGGACGGGAAGGCGGTCCAGGCAACATCTGCCGACCGGGCGCCGAAGCCGGTTCGGCCTCGCTTCCTGAAGATGCTCGACCATGAAGATCCTGATCGTTGAAGATGACCGGACCACCGCCGACCATATTGCCGAGGGTGTGCGGCAAGCCAGTCACCAGGCCGACCTCGCGGCAGATGGGTTGGAGGGAATGGCGATGGCCATGAGTTCCCGCTACGACCTGTTGATTGTCGATCGCATGCTTCCGCATCTGGATGGCATCAGGCTGGTGCGCGAGCTGCGCGAGAGTGGTCGCGAGATGCCGGTGCTGATGATTTCCGCCCTCGGAGAGGTCGACCAACGGGTCGAGGGGCTACAGGCCGGGGTGGACGACTATCTTTGCAAGCCGTTTGCGCTGGTCGAACTGGAAGCCAGGGTAGTGGCACTCGCTCGCCGGCCCCAGCTTGGCGAGTCGACCACCCGGTTATGCGTGGGTGAGCTGAGCCTTGACCGGATTTCGCGCGAGGTGCGTCGCGGAGGCATGCTGATCGACCTGCAGCCGCGAGAGTTTCGTTTGCTTGAATACCTGATGTCGCACGCCGGCCGCGTGGTGACGAAAACCATGCTGCTTGAGAGCGTGTGGGAATTTCACTTCGATCCCCAGACCAGCGTGGTCGAGACGCATATCAGCCGGCTGCGTGCCAAGGTCGATCGAGGTTTCGACGGTGAGATGATCCGCACGGTGCGTGGCGCCGGCTACTCCCTGTATGCGGCGGACTGAACAACTGCTCCGTGTGCTGCTGCGTACGTTGGCGTTCCGCATGGCGCTCTGGCAGGCGGTACTGTTCCTGCTGGTCGTGGTGACCATGCTGGCGATCGTCAACCAGCAAATGGTCGCCTACGCGCGCCATGACTTGCGTAGCGAAGTCGCCACCGAAATCGCCAGTCTTCGCCTCGCCGATGCCGAAGGCACCTTGCAGGCGCAGCTGCTCAAGCGTGTAACGGGCATGGCAGTGGGTCCGGATTATTACGTGCTGCTTGATGCCCAGCGCCGGCTTATCGTCGGCAATCTGCACTATCGCCCCACATCGTCTGGCTGGCATACGGTGCCGCTGCTTGGAGCAGTTGGCCAGGACCATGACGATGCGAATTCCGTCGAGCTCTATGTCGAGCATTTCCAGGACGGTCGCTGGCTGGTGGTGGGACGGGACGACCGCTCGGTGGTCGAGTTTGGCGAAATGCTGACTTATATTTTCAGCCATCTGGCGGCTGCGGCGGTGGTTCTGGTGCTGTTGGGTGGCGGCCTGACCAGCTGGCGCTACCTCAGCCGCATCGACCTGCTGGGTGAACGCGCGCAGCGAGTGCTGGAGGGCGAGCACAACCTGCTGATCGAAGGCAGCGGCCGCGGCGACGAGATCGACCGGCTTGCCGGGCGCTTGAACCACATGCTGGCCAGGAACAAGGTACTGACCGACGGCATGCGACAGGTGTCCAACGACATTGCCCACGATCTGAGAACGCCATTGATTCGCGTACGGCAGCATCTTGAACAGTGTCTGGCCGAGTCACCCACGAGTGCGTCGACTCCCCGGGTGAGTCTGGCGCTGCACGATCTGGATGCGGTACTGGGCACCTTTGCCGCGCTGCTGCGTATCAGCGGGGTGGAGGCGCGCGAGCGCAGAGCAGGGTTCGCCGAACACGATCTGTCCGCCGTGTTTCATGACGTTTTCGAAACGTATCGGCCAGTGGCAGAGGACGCCGGGTACACGCTTCGTGCCGAGATTGAATCGGGGCTTGTTCTGTCCTGCGATCGGCTGCTGGTGGTCCAGTCGCTGGTCAACTTGATCGAAAATGCCCTGCATCACACGCCGACAGGCACCAACATCGTGCTCGGGCTGTGGCGAGCCGGCTTGCGCGTGGTCGGCTATGTCGAGGATAACGGGCCCGGTATTCCGGTCGCTGATCGAAGGCGGGTGCTGGGACGTTTCGTTCGACTCGTCAGCAGTCGCTCTGCGCCGGGTAACGGCCTTGGTCTGGCACTGGTAGCGGCGGTCGCTGACCTGCATGGCATGGAGTTGACGCTTGAGGACGCTGATCCGGGCTTGCGGGTGGTGCTCAGTGGGACGCTGATCGACCCGTCCAGGATCGTGTATCCCGAAGGGGACAGAGGTCGGGATGCAGGCGTTCGGATCGCAAGCGACCGGCCCAGGCGCCAACTGACAAGCGCCTGCCGGACCACGCTCAACGGATCATTTCATCACTGACACGGTGATCGATGCGGAGGCCGGCCAACGGAATCGCGGCAAGCGGCATACATGGCGTAAAAACTGCCGTAGCCGATCAGCTCCATGGCCAGCGGTTGATTCGTCGAGGATGCGCCTCTTTCGCACTCATCTGCAGCCGCGCCTTGCCCGTTGAAGGGCAACTGCATACTGGCAGGGATCAATGTCCGGGTTCGAGCTCCAGCAAGGTGAAGCCTTCCACCGGAGCATCGCGACTGGCCTGTTTGGCACCTACCGTGAAGACCCGATGGTTGCGCGGATCCAGCGCCAGCGTGCGCGCACCCTGCATCGTCTTCGGGTGATCAACAAGGCGATAATGATCCGGGTCGAGTTCGCGGACCACGTCGAGCTCACCGGTGGCACCGGCCGTGCTCAGGACCAGCTGCGTTGCCGGATCGAAGGCGACGGCATCAGGATGCTTGCCAATACGTACCTTGGCAATGCGGGCGCCGCTGTAGGCATCGGTGACGATCAGCCAGCCATTGGCGCATACCGAGAACAGCCGGCTATGAGCAGGGTCCATGGCAAGGCCGGTTGGCCCTTCGCAGGGTGCCAGCGACCACGTATGCAGCAGCCTATTGCTATGGGTGTCAACGTCGGCCAGCTGGCTGATGTCTTCGAGATTGACGTAAACGTGGCCGTGCGCGTCGCTAACGGCAAACTCCGGATTGCCCGGCAGGGCGATGCTGGCCACCTCCTTGCGCTGGGCCGGGTCGATCACGCTGATGCTGTTGCTGTGACCGTTCATCGCCCACACGTGCCCACTGGCCGGCTCCAGCAGGATCGCGTCCGGATCGTGCCCGCTGACCGGGATCGTATGGGTAACCGCAAGCGTGGAGGTATCCACCACGCTGACATCGTCCCCCGCCCCATTGCTGACATAGGCCATCTTGCCGTCGTCAGACAGGGCCACACCGTGAGCGTGTTTGAGACCGTGCACTTCGCCCAGCAGTCGTCCCGAATCCGGGTTGACCACCATGACGCGGTCGTCGCGGGCGATGAACAGGCGGTTGCCCGGCGCGTCGAAGGTGAGGTAATCCCAGTGGCCGGGGCCGCCAAGTGCGTAGCTATGCGCCAGTGCATAACTCGATACAGGCGGGCTCCCGGCCTGCGCCACACTGACCAGTGCCAGCGCTGCAAACAGTGGAATAGAACGTTTCATGGAGAGTCTCTTGATGATGAGGGGCGGGGCCGAACGGCCGACGCGGTAAGTGTGGCGGCCGGGCCGTGGAGCGGCAACGTGGTGCCGGTCAGAGCGCCACGCGAACACCGGCGGTATAGGTCTGGCCGTAGAACTCGCGCTGAATCGGGCGGTTGGCACCCGGGCCTTCGGTGAATTTCAGCCGCGTGTCGGTAAGATTCTTGATGTTGAAGAATACCGAAATGTGCGAATCGATCGCGTAGGTGCTGCCCAGGTCCAGCGAGAAGCGCGGTTGTGACCACACATCGGTTGCCGGTGAATTGCCCACACCGAAGATGTTCTTGCTGATGTAGTACGCGCCCAGATCCAGATGCAGGCCATGGAGATCGTAGGTAAAGGCGAGGTTCCCGGTGTTCTTGGAGGTAGAGGGCAACAGCTCGAAGTCGCCCGGCCGGATCTCGGCACGCGAGTCGACCAGCGTGTAGTTCGCCGTCATGCCCAGCCCAGCCATCCAGCCCGGCAGCATGGTGTATTTCTGTTGGTAGTTGAGCTCCAGACCACGCGCAAACGCATGGCTGATGTTGGCAAAGGTATAGATGTTCGCCGGCCCGTTGAAGCCAGCGTACACACCTGTGTTCGGCAGAATTACCCCGGTTTGCTGCTGGGTCACGATGTAGTTGCTCAGCTGCTTGTTGAACACACTGATCGAGGCGATGCCCGCGTCGCCGAAGTAGTACTCCAGGGACGCGTCCAGATTGTTGCTGGTGATCGGCTTCAGGTCAGGATTGCCCCTCGACACGCTGTTGGATGACGGATCGATCGTGGTCGATGCCGTGATCTGATTGAAGCCCGGTCGGGCGATCGTTTTGGAGTAGGAGCCGCGCAGGATCAGACTGTCGGTGAGCTCGTAGCGCGCCTGCACGGTGGGAAACAAGTTGGTGTAATTGTGCTTGCTCTGCTGCGGCACGGCGCCGACGTAATCACCACTGGCGGGATCGAGCAGAATCGCGTTGGCGCCATAGGTCGTCTGGGTGCGCTCCACGCGAACGCCGGCGAGGACGCCCAACCGTTCGACCGGGTTGAAGTGGTATTGCGCGTAACCGGCGTAGACGTCTTCCTTGGCCGTGGCGTCTCCTTCGGCGTCCGCCTGTTGGTCGCCGTTGAGGTTGGAGCGGGTGAACAGACCCCGATTGGAATAGAAGAAGTTACGCAGCGCGCCGGCATCGATGTTGGGACCATTCTGGTAATGCCCGTCGTACAGCGTCACCGAGTTATTGCCGGCGAACTGGGTCAGCGGCACCGCTGGGGTGTCATAGCGGTAGCGGCTGCCGTAGCCATGGCGGTTGCGCAGGCGACCGCTGACACCAACCTTGATGTTCTCGTCATCGCCCTGGAAGAACCCGGTTGGCACAGTCACGTTGATGGCGCCGGCGTACTCCTGATCGTGAATGTGCTGGCTGCTGTTTTGGTAACCGTTGAGGGTGAAGTTGGCCGGATCCAGCGGGCTGGGGCCGCTGACCGTGCTAACGCGCGGAAAGCGCGGGTCGGAGATGTTGTCGTAGGCCACGGTGGATGGGGCCGAAGTCGCGAAATCGCTGTTGTAGTCGAAGGGCTTGTTGTAGGAGCCGATCGCCAGCGACCCCACGTAATCAACCTTGAAGCTGTGGAACTGGTTCTCGCCGCCCAGGGCCGCCACGCGGGTGTCGACCGTCTCGCGCTCGTCGCGGGTGGTCTTGTCGAAGGTGGCGCTGTGGTCGATGAAGCCGTTGGGGTTGTTCGGATCGGCCATCACCGAGCCGGGCCCGTCCTGATACAGGTTGTAGATCAGGCGCTGGCGATAGTGCACCGACTCGGTGTATCCGGCGTCGAAGTAGCGCGCGTAGAAGCGGTTGTTCTCGTCGGGCTGGTAATCGAGTTCACCGCCAAAGCCGTGACGACGACGATGGTAGTTGTCGTAGTAGCGCTGCTCGAAGCCGTTGAAGACCTTGTCCGGCGTACCGGCAGCCTGGTCGTCGGCATAGCTAGCCTCAACGTCATCCACGCCGCGGCGATTCTCGAAATACGCCAGCGTGCCGATGAAGCTGAAAGGCTTGTAGGCGCTGTCGCCGAAGCCGAAGCGACCGCCGCCACTGACGGAAAAATCCTTGACGCCGGTGTTGCGCAGGTTGTCCAGACCGCCGCCAACCTCGGCGTTGAGGAAGCGGTCCTTGCCGGGTGGCACCTGCTTGGGCGTGATCTCGATGGTGCCGCCCAGCGCCTCGGCGTCCTGGTCAGGCGTATTGGTCTTGGTCACGGTAATCGCGCCAATCAGGCCGGCAGGTATCGAGTCGAAGGCCACTGCGCGGCCGGCGCCGGACGGCGACGCCGTGTTGGTCGGCGGAATGCGCACACCACCAAACGTGGTTCCGTTGAGATCCGCGTCCATGCCGCGGATGTTCACAAAACGACCCTCGCCGGTGTCCGTTTCCAGCGAGATACCCGGCACCCGGCTCACCGCCTCGGCCGCATTGACGTCCGGCAACTTCTCGATGGTGGCTGCCGAGATCACGTTGACCATGTTCGGCGCGTACTGCTGGATGATGCGTGCGGTCGAGGCGGGGGTGGACTGGGCGGTGACCCGCAGCGCCGACAGGGTGACGATCGGCTCACCATTCTTGTCCGTCCTGGTGGCGGATTTGTCCGGGGACGAGGCGTTCGCCGGTTGTTCCCTGGCAGGTGCGGGCGTCGTCGCTGCGGGTGCTTCAGCGTGCGCAAGCGGCGTGAGCAGGATGCTGCTGATAAGCAGGCAAAGTACGCGGGGGCGATACATGGGATGACCTCATGGATAAAAAGCAATGCACAGCCATCGGGCGATCGACCCTCGTCGGCGCCTTGCTGGCTGTTATGGCAATCAGGTTAAGTCGCCCCAATGACAGCCCGGATTCACCCGACTTACCAAAAAGTAAGCTGAGCGCCCCACCGATCGCTGCGAGGGCGCGGCGATCCGAAGCTCGTTTGACCGGGTCATGGCCTCGGCAGGAGAATTCGACTGCGCGAGGCAGCGTTCGCCAAAATGAGGTCAGCGACGGGGCGCTTCAATCAACGCGCGTTGGTCGACATACTCGCGGCCGGGTGAGCATGCGCCGGACCGGTGAAGACGTCGGGGCCGAGACTGCGCAGCCGTCCGGCGCCGGCCATCCCCAGATGATCCAGCCCGTAGATGTCTTCGATGCTGCGCAGCAAGCTGTAATGGTTATAGGGCAGCTTGGAGACCGTTCCAGGCGCGATGAACGGCGACAGCATGACGGCGCCGACTTTGCCCCCGCCGGGCCCGAACTTGCCGGGCTGAGGGCCGCCTGGAAGCGCCGTTTCGCCGCAGCATGCGGTGGCATCGCCGCCTTCGTCGAAGATGACGATCAACAGTCCATCGCGGCGAAACGCCGGTGACTGAGTGATGCGCGGAACCCAGGTCCGCAGGAAGTGATCCGCCGAGATCAGCCCGCCCGGCTCACCATCGGCGCAGGGTGCGTCGTGGCCGTCATGGCAGAGCCCTGGCGCGATGAACGCGAAGTTGGGTGTCGTGCGGACTCGCTGGAGATCCTTCGTCAGGGTCGACAGGTTGACTACGTGTGCGTTGCAACCCGCACCGTCATCGAGGATGGAATGGAAGTATACGAACGGGTTGTGCTTGTCGGCGTATTCGTCCTTGGCGCTGGCCTTGTGGGTGTCGTCGTAGGTACCTGCCGCGACGTGGCCGCAGGTTGACGCTTCGCGCTGCGGATCGGCGCCCATGTCTTCCATGTACCCCTTCCAGCTCAGGCCAGCATGGTCGAGCTG
>JALYXN010000081.1 GCA_030947085.1 Pseudomonadota bacterium
TGGCCGGGTTTAACCCCGTCGCGGGCACCGACATTGAGGGTCAGCTGATAGCGATAGGCGCCCAGATCGACACCGATCACCCGTGCCAGTTGCACATGCAGTTTCAAACTGTGCTGGGTATCGAGCAGCTCTTTCAGGCGCTGGTTCTGCTCGGCAACCGCGCCCATGCGGTTGAGCTTGGCATTGGCCAACAACAGATCCTCGCGCAACCGCTGGTTCTGCCCGGTCAATCGCTGGCGATCGGCGAACGCGACGCTGGCGGTGCGAATGCCCGCCGAGGGCAAGCCGGCCAAGCGGTATATCGGCTCCACCACGACAGCTGCGGTGTAGCGCAAGCGCCACAGCCAGCTGTTGCGGTGGTCGAGCACCATTAGCGCCAGGGCCAGCGAAAGATAGACAATCAGCCGCAACGTACCGGCGGCGTTGCCAGCGAACAATGGCGAGGACTCATCGCGCGTGCGGGCCATGGCCGCCCCCGATCAGCGCGCGTTATTCGGGCGCGAAGAAATCGCTGCCGTGCTGATCGATCAGCTCCAGCGCCTTGCCGCCACCACGGGCCACACAGGTCAGCGGATCATCTGCCACCTGCACGTGCAGGCCGGTCTCTTCGGAAATCAGGCGATCCAGATCGCGCAACAGCGCGCCACCACCGGTGAGCACGATGCCGCGCTCAGCGACGTCCGAACACAGCTCCGGCGGTGTCTGTTCAAGCGCGGACTTGACCGCAGCGACGATGCCGGCCAGCGGTTCGTGCAGCGCCTCAAGGATCTCGTTGGAATTGATGGTGAACATGCGCGGCACACCCTCGGCGAGATTGCGGCCGGAAATTTCGATTTCCTTGACCTCGCTCTGCGGAAAGGCGCAACCGATCTGCAGCTTGATCTTCTCGGCGGTCGATTCACCGATCAGGGTGCCGTGATTGCGCCGCACGTAGTTGATGATCGCCTCGTCGAAGCGATCGCCACCGACCCGGACTGACTGCGAGTAGACAATGCCGTTGAGCGAGATCACCGCGACCTCGGAGGTGCCGCCGCCGATATCGAGCACCATTGCGCCGCGTGCCTCGTGCACCGGAATGCCGGCGCCGATCGCCGCGGCCATCGGCTCCTCGATCAGGAATACGTCGCGCGCACCGGCGCCTTCGGCCGACTCCTTGATCGCGCGACGCTCGACCTGGGTCGAGCCGCACGGCACGCAGACCAGCACGCGAGGGCTGGGTCGCAGGAAGCGTGACTTGTGCACCTGCTTGATAAAATGCTGCAGCATCGCTTCGGTCATGGTGAAGTCGGCAATGACACCATCCTTCAGCGGCCGCACCGTGGCGATGTTGCCCGGCGTACGTCCCAGCATTCGCTTGGCATCTCCGCCGACGGCTGCGATCGTGCGCGGGCCGCCAGGGCCACGATCCTGTCGAATCGCCACGACGGAGGGCTCATTCAACACGATGCCCTGGCCGCGGACGTAAATCAGCGTGTTGGCGGTACCGAGGTCGATAGAGATGTCGTTGGAAAAGATGCCGCGAAACTTCTTGAACATGGATTCGCCGTAACTCAGCTGCGCTGAAAAGTAAGCTCGCCAGTCTAGTTAGCGTGAAGATCATGCGCAAGGATAATTACGTTAAGTAATCCTTGTACAACACCAGCCTACGCGGAGTTTTAAAGGATCCAAGGTAGCGATGGCGCGGGACAAGAAGTCGCCAAAAGACGGCGATGCCGGTAGGCTTCATTCCTTTGGCCGCACTCTGGCTGTCCGATTTCCGGTGACAGACGCGTTCGCGGCTTGCCTATTACTCTGCCCAGGGGCTCTTGCTCATCATGTCTGCCGTCATCTGCGGATCGCTGGCCTATGACACCATCATTGTGTTCCAGGACCAGTTCAAGAATCACATCCTGCCTGACCAGATGCACATTCTGAATGTGTCGTTTCTGGTGCCACGGATGCGGCGCGAGTTCGGTGGTTGCGCAGGGAATATCGCCTATAACCTGAAGTTGCTCGGCGGCGATCCGCTGCCCGTGGCCGCTGTCGGTCAGGATTTCGCGCCCTACCGCGAGCACATGGAGCAGTGCGGAATCCGCCTCGATGGCGTGCGCGTCTTCGACGAGCAATTCACGCCGCAATGCTTCATCACCACGGATCTGGACAACAACCAGATCACCGCCTTTCACCCGGGCGCGATGTCCAGCGCGCAGGAAAATCACGTGCGGGAAATCCCGGAGATCGATATCGCGATCGTTGCCCCGGATGGACGTGAAGCGATGTTGCAGCATGTCGACGAGTTTGCCGAACGCGGGGTGCCCTTCATCTTTGACCCGGGTCAGGCGATGCCGTTGTTCAGCGGCGAAGAATTTCGCTCCATGATCGGCAAGGCGACTTACGTCATCGTCAACGATTACGAGTCGCAGCTGCTGCAGACGCGCACAGGCTGGAGCGCTGCTGAAATTGCATCCAAGGTGACGGCTTACATCGTGACCCAGGGCCCTCGTGGTTCCATCATCCATATCGGCACCGAAACCCATGAAATTCCCCCGGCTCGCGAGCGTCAGGTGGTTGATCCCACGGGCTGCGGAGACGCGTACCGTGCCGGGCTCATTTTTGGGATCTTGCGGGGCAAGGACTGGCCGACGGTCGGTCGCATGGCGTCGCTGATGGGCGCGTTGAAGGTGGAACACCCCGGCACCCAGAATCAGCATTTCAGCTACGCCGAATTCGCCG
>JALYXN010000085.1 GCA_030947085.1 Pseudomonadota bacterium
GTGTACGTCCGCGCCAATACCGGTGCCCATTTCGACGACTTCGACAATGGCATTCGCGGCTCGGGTGGCAATTTTTCGCCCATGTCCAAGATTCGCAACCTGGAAGGGGGCTTCAAGTATCAGTCGCCGGTGGTTTATATCGATGCCAGCGTCTACACCAGGAAATTCACCGGCCTGCAGTATCAGGAAACCAACGGCGCCGGCGTCAACATCGGCCAGATATCCAACTACGGCTCGTCGACCAAAGGTTTGAATCTAAACGCCTCCTGGACGCCGATCGAAAACCTCAAGCTGACCCTGGTCGGCAACTACATGGACGGCAATTACACCAACTACAATGGCTGCGCGAAGTACACTGACATCAACGGCAACATCCAGTGCGTCGGCCTCAATGGCAAGCCGCTGCAGCGTCAACCGAAGGTACGCTACATGTTCACGCCGAGCTATCGGATCGTGACCGGTTGGGGCGACATCACCGGCTTCGTGACGTATACGCATATCGGTCAGCGTTATGAAGACCAGTCCGGTCTACAGCCGTTGGGTCCGTACCACACCTTCGATGCCGGCATCATCGCCAATTATGAAAAAAACTGGCATTTGACCCTGCGTGGTACCAACCTGAGCAACGAGATCGGTTTGACCGAGGGCAATTCGCGCATTTTCGGTGTCAATTCCGGTATCGGCGGCGTGATCATGGCTCGTTCCATCGAGGGTCGCGAAGTCAATCTGCAGGTCAAGTACACGTTTTAGTTCTCTGCATGACCCCGCCCCAGCGGCACGGACGGCCCGGATCGTTTTTCCTTGACGATCCGGGCCGTTTCGTCTGGCGCGCCAGCGCGTTACATTGGCGTCATGGGACCGCTGGTCGTCTGAGCCGAGCGATGTGTCAATGGTCGAGGGCCTGTGTTCGAGGCGAGTGGGCCGTAAACGGCAGCTCGGCCGCGATCTGGCCGTTGGAAGCAGGCACGCAGACGTAGTGATCATGAAACGATCGAATTCCTTTTCCGGCGGACGCCCATGATCTCTTCCCTCGTCATCGACGCGATGCATCGGGTCAGTGCCTTGCTGCAGGTGGGCGATTTCCGCACCGCGCAGCAGCAACTTGACGCCATTGTTGCCGAACATCCGGATTTCGCCGAAGCAAAGCGATTGCTGGCCGGGACCCGACTGGCACTCGGCGACGCCGTCGGCGCTGAACGGCTTCTGCGCCAGGCGCTGGCGCTGGCCCCCGACTGGACGCCCACACTGGCAACCCTGGGTGAGCTGCTGCTCAATGCGGGTCGTGCCGGCGAAGCCGAACCCCTGTTGCGCCGGGCCGCTACAGGCACGCCGCCGTCTCCGCGAGCGGCGCTGGTGCTTGCCCGCTTCCATAACGATTTGCAGCGTCCGGCGCAGGCGCTGGAAGTGGCTGCTCGTTATTGCGCCAGTGGCAACGCGGATGCGGAACTGGTCAGCCAGCATGTGGCGGCGCTCGTGGCGCTGGGTCGTCCGGACGAAGCTGTCACCTTTTACCGGCAAGCCGTGGCCCGCTCGCCCGACCATCCCGCGGTTACTCACGCGCTGGCGATTGCGCTTGAGGCGGCGAACCAGCCGGTTGAAGCCGAGCAGGTCGCCCGCCTGACGATCGGGCGCGGACGTCCGACCGCATCGCTGCATTACACCCATGCCCGCAGCCTGATCGCCGTCGGCGATTTCGAACGCGCGGAAGCGGCCCTGCGCGATTGCCTGCGGCTGGAGCCCCGACTGGTCGACGCCCACAGCCATCTGGCCCGCGTGGTATGGATGCGCACCGGCGACCGGGCGCAGGCGACTGCCACGATGGATCAGGCTCTGGAGACGTTCAGCGGCGACGATGCGCTGTGGGCGGCGAAGGCCGCCGTTCTGCAAGGTGCCGGCGATGCGCGCGGCGCGTATGCGTGCCTGGCGGAACAGGCTGCAAGGCCGCAGGCCGCGCCCGCCTTGCTGGTGCGCGCCGGTTTGGCCGCGCTGGAATTCGAGCCATCTGTGGCACTCGGACTGGCCCAACGGGTGCTGAGGGCGCTGCCGAACGACATGGCGGCGCGCAAACTCATGCTCGCCGCCCGGCTTGGCGTCGGCGACGCGCGCGGCGCGCTGACCGATGGCGAGGCGCTGGTGTCGGCCACGCCCGATGACCAATACCTGATCGCCTTGCAGACCACCGCCTGGCGCCTGCTCGACGATCCGCGTTACCGGGAATACTGCGACTACGAGCACCTGATATGGCCACAGCAACTGGAAGTGCCGACGGGCTGGGCTGACCTGGCCAGTTTTCTGGCGGACGTCAAATGCAGCCTTGCGCGTCTGCATGACACCCAGAAACATCCGCTGCTGTTCCAGTCGCTGCGGCACGGCACCGAGACCACCGAGGAACTGACGCGCAGTACCGATCCGGCGATACAGGCACTATTCAAGGCTTTCGACACGCCGATACGCCGTTATCTGGAGCATATAGGTCACGCTGCCGATCCGCTGCGCCGGCGCAACGATGGCAGCTGGCGGTTCAACGGAAGCTGGTCGGTGAGGCTGCAGACGTCCGGCTTTCACACCAGTCACGTGCATCCGCGCGGCTGGATCTCGTCGGCCTGCTATATCGACCTGCCCGACAGTATGGGCGACGCAGTCGACGGCGCCCGGCGCACGGACGGTGCGCTTACGTTTGGTGAACCGAGCATCGTGACCACGCCCGCCTTGGCGGCGGAACACGTGGTGCACCCCGAAGTCGGCATGCTGGTCTTGTTCCCGTCCTATTTCTGGCACGGCACCGTGCCTTTTTCAGGAGACCGCGCGCGACTTACGGTAGCGTTCGACGTGGTGCCCGATCGCTAGCGGCCCACGCTGCCGCGTCGGCGGCGCACGGTCTATCCCGCGATCGCATTGAAGGAGACCGAGATCCGTGGCTCGTCGCTGTCGTGGGGCTCCACGAAATGTTCCATCCAGCACGGGAACAACACCAGCAGGCCCGTCTCGGGTGCGAGCCGGATGTCGCTGTAGCCGTTCGGCACCGCGCCCTTGAGGAAGCCATGAATCACGCCCGGCCGCGGGTCACGAAACACCAGTTTGCCCGAGCCGGCGGGCACGCTCAGGTAGAAGCAGCCGGACAGCAGGCTGCCCTCGTGCACATGCAGGAAGTTGAAGCCCCCGCGGTCATGCAGGTTGATCCATGATTGCAGCTGAAACGTGAGGCTACCTGCGCCCATCTCGCCCAGCGCACTGCTGCAGCCGGCGCGTATCGCCTGCTGCAACGGGGCGAACTCGGCCTGTTCAAGCACCGCCATGTCCTCGCTGTTCCAGCCGTGCCGGTTGGTGCGTCCGGCAGGCTGCGGATGGCCCGCCCGCATCGCCAGCACAGCGTCGGTCCATGGCTTTCGGTAGGCCGCGAGGGCGGGCAGGCTGGCCTGCCAGATCCGGGTCGGGAAAAGGTCGAAGGAGCGCAGTGTCGGCCCGATGGCGGGTGTTGCCGGCGTCATGCTGCCCGGCGGCTTGAACGTGAAGGTGACATTTCCGGCCATCGATGTTTTCCTGCGTGGTCCCGGTGCGTCGAGCGGTCAACCTATCGACCGGGATAGAGCCCGATAGTGCCCGTGCGTTCGCGCGGCATGCAAGTTCCCACGAAGCCACCTCTGACGTCTGGCGTTCACTCGCAGGCCCGGGTCATGGATGACGCACTCCGGCCACGCCGCGCGGAGGGCGCAACGCCAAAAGTCCCAAACACTGATCCGGGCGAATGCGCGGCAAGTCCCGGTCACCAGCGATGGCGGCGCGTCATGGCATGCCCTCGATCACGACCAGTTCGGATGAATTCGCCAGCGGCAGTGAGACAGGCACGCCGGATTCCATCAGGTCGCGTCCTCCCAGCACCCGATCGGGTGACGAATGGTCGCGAAAATGTATGCGGTACCGTTGCCCGCTGGCAGGTCCCCGCAGCTTGAAGTGGAACGCGCCGGGCGCCGGTTCGCTGCCATGGAAGGCATACAGCACGCCTCGGTTGCGTGCGGCATCGAAGTATTCGATCCCGTCCCAACCCTTGCCATCCGGCCGCGGGCCCACGTGATAGAGATCGGCATCGCGGATCAGCGGGCGCAGGGTCGATTTGTAGAACGCGATCTCACGCGCCGCCGCGGCATGCTGCTGAGCGGTCCAGCGGTTGGTATCGATCATCACGGTGAACCAGCCCATCATCCCGCTGCGCAGCATGTAGCGGAAATTTTCGATCTGCGGCGTCGGCCATGCCTTCACATAGGTTTCGAGCATGGCCGGCGGCAGCACGTGGCTGGCATCGTAAAAGGCCTGCCGATTGGACAACGGGTCGTAGGAATCCACGATGGAAAAATAGTCGCCGTGCGCGGCGCTGCCGAAGTCGACCATGCGCCCGCCATCGTTGCAGATCTCCAGCAGCAGGCCCGGGTGCTGGCGCTTCAGTGCGCTCTGGATGTCGTAGTAGGCACGCGTGGCATGCAGGCTGACGTCGGTCGAGTTGGCGCTGTCGACCCAGAGGAAGTCGTCGTCACTGTAGCGGTCCGTCCTGGCCGGATCGATCGGCGCGTGCGGATGATCGCTGCGGGCGCAGCCTTGGGCGACAACATAGCCATCGTGCTCCAGCATGTCGAGGTGGTAGTCGTGCACGATGCGCTGGGTTTCGCCGGTCGCCCAGGCCTGCGCCGCGGGTACGCCCAGATCGATCGTGATGCCCTTGAATTCGGCGGGTTTCCAGCCCGGCGGCGGGTCGGTGGTCAACCAGTCACGCACCTGCGGATCGGCCACGTTGAGCGCGCCTTTGCCGTTGCTGGTGCCCGCTTGCGCCCAGTCGGTCCAGAGTCCGAACTTCAGTCCGTGCCGATGGGCGTAATCCGACAGCGCTGCGATGCCGTGCGGAAATTTACGCGGGTCGGGATGCCAGTCGCCGACGGCGCGGAACCAGCCGGCATCCAGGTGGAACATCTCCAAACCCAGTCGTTGCGCATCATCGATCATGTGCCGCGCCTGGGTCTCGGTGATCGCCATCGCGCTGCCCCAGCTGTTAATGGTCGCCAGCGGATAGGCGGGGTTGCGCAACGTGTCCGGGTCGTTCAGTACCTGGCGAACCCAACGGTGCAACGTATTGCCGGTGTCGTCGATGTCGCCATCGCTGGCGCCGACAAAGACAGTTGGGGTAGCGAACGTGGCGCCCGGTTCCAGGCGGGTGCGAAACGGGCCGGGCTCGGGATTGAGCCCGATCGAGCCTTCGAGCGTTGCGCCGCGCCGTTTCAACGTCATCGCGATGCGGCCGCTGAATTCCACCCCCACATACCAGCCGCCTACCCCCGGGCGGCTACCGCGGACCAGCAGCCAGGGGATGATCTCGCGTGCTTCGCCTGCGCGAGGATGCGCAAACGTACTCGATTCGCCACGCCAGTCATGGCCATCGGCGATCGCTACCTGATGCGTGCCGATCGGTGGCGGCTCGCCAGCGCCCTTGTCGATCCACAGCTGCTGCAACGGCTGGCGCGCTGAGATTTTCCAGGCGAATCGAAAGCTGGCCTGCAGTGGAATCCATAGCGCACGCCCGCTGCGATTCTCGATCCGGATCACATGCTCGAGGGGGCCGTGTCGCGCCGGCGCGCGCCACTCCCAGTACAGCCGCAATCCGGCCGAACGATCCGCATAGACCACACTGGCGGCATGCTCCCCGTGGCGGCTGCTGGCGGGGTCGAATTGCCAGTGCAGCGGCATCTCCCTGCCCCCGATCGTGGCATGTTCGATCAGGGACGTGACAACCATGCCTTGCCAGGCGGCGCTGCCCGTGCGCGCCAGCTGCAACAGCTCGGGTGCCGAGGCGCCGGATTGCAGTGTGACCTGGTTATCCGCGTTGCCGACCCGAATCGGGGCGGGCGCAACCGTTGCCGACATCGACCGCGCAGAGAAAAAGCCGAGCAACAGGCATACCCATGCGAGACGCTTGATCATCGTGTGGCCCAGTCCGTTAGCGCAGCCACGATACCCCAACAACGCTGGCGGGAAACCCCGGTTGCCTCATGCCAGTAGCGGCCATCAACCGGCGCTATCGGTTCACCCCAACCCCACGAGTCAGTACCGGATCAACGGCCTATACGCGATGGTCAATACACCTCTTCGCCGGTGGTCTTGTTCATCTGTGCCGGGGTCAAAATCAGCCGGAAGCAGCTGCCGCCGCCGGCGACGCGGACGTATTCCAGGGCGGCCTGGTTGGCCTCGCTCATCTGGCGGGCAAGATAGAGGCCCAGTCCGGTGCCGTATTCGTGGGTGGTATAGAACGGCTCGAAGAT
>JALYXN010000092.1 GCA_030947085.1 Pseudomonadota bacterium
CTCCGACACGCGCGCATGTCGCAACGCGTGCTCAAGAAACTGACCGTTGCGCACCAGCAACATCGGCTCGTTTTCCATCAGGCGCCGGACGGTGTCCGATCGCCGTCGGACAATCGAAAGCACGTACTGTGCGGCAATCAATGTCGTAATCGCTGCCATCGCCTGCACGAAACCCGACCAGCTCGCGGAGGCACCCGCGGTGGCCAGCAGCGAGGCGGTTGCCAACGTCACCAGAAAGTCGAACGCTGTCATCTTCGACAACGTACGGGTGCCCACCAGGCGCACGAGCAAGATCACCCAGATCAGACCGGCGGCGCTGAGCACAATGCCGCGCATGAGGGCATCCGGAAGAGAAGAGATATCGAACATTTATCCATGGTGCACGCATTGGGATGGGTGCACCAGCGCGGCGTGACTTTGCAGCCGGGCGACTTGCTGCGTTCTCACCCGGGCAAAGCCTTGACGATATGTCTCGACAGCAAGAAGGGCTCATGTTCGGTCGCGCTTGCCACGTCTTTTCCGCATGCAGCGCTGCGTGTGTTCTGCGGTCCGACTCGTCGAGACCGGCGCCCGCATGGCATGCTGAAGGATCGCAATCCACGCCCGTAAGGAGTAGCCATTCATGAGGTTTTTCTCGCTGCGACGCCGCCGAGATAGCCACAGCAAGATTCTGCATGGCCTGCTGGCACTGATCGCCATCAGCGCGACGCCTGCCGTGGCTGCCGCCACCCAGGCGCCGGCGCAAAGCATTCTGTTCGTTGGCAACAGCTTCACCTACGGCGCACATTCGCCGGTGTGGCGTTATCACGCCGACCTGGTGCACGATCTCAACGGCGATGGCGTCGGCGGTGTGCCTGCCTTGTTCAAGCTGTTCACGCGGGAAGCGGGTCTGGACTATGACGTCAGCCTGGAAACGGTCGGTGGCAAGACCCTGAAGTTTCACTACACCCAAAAGCGCGCGCAGATCGACCGCAGCTGGGACCACGTGGTGATGCAGGAATACAGCACACTCAGTCCGGACAAACCCGGCGATCCGGCCACGTTCAAGCAGTACGCCGGGAACCTAGCCACGATGTTCCAGCACCAGAATCCCTCGGTAGATATCCGTCTGATGGCGACATGGTCGCGTCCCGACTTAACCTACCAGCCCGGCGGCCACTGGTATGGAAAGCCGATCGACGCCATGGGCGACGACTTGCAGAAGGCGTACGCCGATGTCGTTGCCGGTAATCCGTCGATCAACGGCGTGATCGCGGTCGGCAGCGCGTTCAATCGCGCCATCGCCACCGGCGTAGCCGATGGCAATCCATATGACGGCATCCGCTTCAATCAGGTTGATCTGTGGGCCTACGACCACTACCACGCCAGCACCTACGGTTATTACCTGGAAGCGTTGATGGATTTCGGCAGCATTACCGGTAAGGACCCGCGCAGCCTTGGCAAACACGAAAAGGCAGCCGGCGAACTCGGTCTGTCGCCGGAGCAGGCCGAGGCCTTGCAGCAAGTCGCCTATCGACAGCTGCATCGGGTTCCATAAGCTCCTGCGGCAGGCGAGGATGTCAAAAATTTACCTGTCAGCGGCCTCCAGGTTGACGAACATCTCACCAGCGCCGCGTCCGGACTTTTCCCGACCTCTATCTCGACACCCCGTTCATAACTGGGCCGTCATCCTCAAACGCCGGAATCCACTGACTTCGGTACACGTCGATACCGAGGTGACAGGGCTGACTCGTGATCAGCTTTGCTGTCGTGGAGCACCCCGAGAGTCAGAAAAAACAGTATGTGCGCGTGGTCGAGCGCCCTACGTGTCAGCCACCATTCCAGCACGCCAGCGAATGCCTGGCCCTTCCTGACACCGTGGCTAGCCAGCTTCACGCGGGGCAGAAAATGATCGTGCAAGAGTGCGTGACACCATCGCGCGTACCAACCGTCCCGCGGTCCGCGTGTATCCCCGCCCGCCATGGAGAATCTGCATGAAACCACCGATCGCCTACCGCGACGGCCTCGAAAATATCGATGCCGATGAAGCGGAAATCGAGCAAAAGCTCAA
>JALYXN010000106.1 GCA_030947085.1 Pseudomonadota bacterium
GCGTCCTGCGTCGTCGTCGCGGCCAGCGCATGTGTCCAGAGCAGCAGGCCGAATACCAGCAGCGCTGTCCTGCTCGCTCGCCCACGTCCCCCCGGTCGCTTCCCCATCACTATTCATCCCTAAATGCGCCGAAGACGTTACCTGGCCTAATCATTCGCACCATAGCATTGATCATTTGTGGCTTATCGCCGCTACGGAATCGGCACCCCTGATATTAATCGTGTTGCGAGGCTGAGGGACGTCTCGGCGAAAATTCAGGACCGGGAAGGTGCAGGCCGCCGCTGGGATGACGTGTCAATATCTTTACCCCGCCTGCGAAAGCAAGTCTTTGCCTGCCGATAATTCGCTATGTCATCAGAACGCGAGCGCGGGGAAAAAGCGCGTCTCCGTCCGATGGTTCGGCCCGGTTTGACCGTCCTGCGCGCAGTCACCTTTTGGCTTCAATGGCCGCTACTGGTACGGCAAGGTTACGTATCGTTTCTGATGAACGCAGGCGGCGGGAGCCGTTTTACTGTTTTCGGTAAAAGCCCTCGCCATTTCATACAAAAGGGCCGCACATGGATGCGGCCCTTTTGCATTTGCGATGTGTAAAAACCGTTACCAGATCTTGACCCGATCCTTTGGTGCCAGATACAGCTTCTCACCCGGCTTCACCTTGAACGTGGGATACCACGCGTCGATGTTGCGCACGGTCTGGGCGCGGAAGCTCGCCGGGGCATGGACGTCAGTGCTGAGGCGCTGACGCATGGCGGCATCGCGGATCTTGGAACGCCACGCCTGGCCGAAAGCGAGAAAAAAGCGCTGGTCGCCGCTGAGGCCGTCGATCACCGGCGCGGGTCTGCCGCCGAGCGACTTGTGATACGCAAGGTAGGCGATGGTCAGGCCGGAAACATCGGCGATGTTTTCACCCAGGGTCTGTTCGCCATCGACGTGCAGGCCGGGCAATGGCTGGTACTGATTGAACTGTTTCACCAGCTGCTGGCCCGCGGCTTTGAAGTGGGCGAGGTCCGCCGGCGTCCACCAGTTTTCCAGCTTGCCCTGGGCGTCGAACTCGGCGCCGAGATTGTCGAAGCTGTGGCTGATCTCGTGGCCGATGATGGCCCCGATCGAACCGTAGTTGGCGGCGGGGTCGGCCTTCGGATCGAAGAACGGTGGCTGCAGGATGGCGGCGGGGAAGTTAAGCGCGTTCTGCAGCGGCAGGTTGAGGGCGTTGACGGTTTGCGGCGTCATCCACCATTCGCTCTTGTCCACCGGCTGGCCAAGCTTGGCGCGCTGGTGTTCGTACTCGTGTTTCTCGGCGCGCCGATGGTTGCCCAGGGCATCATCGGGGCGAATCTCCAGCGAGGCGTAGTTGCGCCAGGTTTCCGGATAGCCCACGCCGACCTTCAGCGTGTGAAGTTTGTCTTTGGCCTTTGCCCGGGTGGCGGGCGTCATCCAGCTGAGCGTGTCGATGCGATCGTTGAATGCGGCGATCAGGTTCTGTACCAGCTGTTCGATCGCGGCCTTGGACGAGGCGGGAAAGTAGT
Source organism: Pseudomonadota bacterium (assembly GCA_030947085.1). Lineage (GTDB taxonomy): Bacteria > Pseudomonadota > Gammaproteobacteria > Xanthomonadales > Rhodanobacteraceae > Rhodanobacter. Next base: position 1,527 of record JALYXN010000106.1, read on the forward strand.
GCTTGACGTAGATCTGGCCCACGGCGTCGCCGAGATCCTCGCTGGTGGCGGCTACGGCGCGCTTCCAGCGCGGCTGCTGTTGCGGCGTGCCCTGCAAGGTGTGGCCGTAAAAATCGAAATTGAGATCGGCGTAGGCCTTGGGCAGCAGGTCGGCGCTGTGGTTGATCAGGTGGAAACTCAGCAGGTCTTTCCACGCCTGCAGCGGCTCGCTGGCGGTGAGTGCCGACAGGCCGGTGATGGCGCCCGGCTGCCACGCGTCGATCTGCTGCTGCCCATCCAGGCCGGCGGCCTTGAAATAGATCGCCCAGTCCAGGCCCGGTGCCTTGCTCGGAAAGTCCGCCATGCGCCACAAATTGTTGGCCTTGTGGATGTCCTGGCTATCGATGAGGCTGGCCTGGCTCCTGGCGATTTTTGTCTCCAGCGCCACGATGCGCTTCGCCTTGCTCGCCGGCCCGGCGACGCCAGCCTGTTTCAGCAGCGCCTCGACATAGGTCAGGTACTTGGTGCGGATCGCCGCCATGTGCGGGTCGTCGGAGAGGTAGTAGTCACGGCTGGGCAAGCCGAGGCCGCCTTGGAGCAGATACGCGACATGGCGCGAAGGATCTTCCAAACCCTGGGTGACGAACAGGCCGAACAGGTGTTGGGTGTGGAAGTTGGTGGCGTTGATCGGATCGACGTCGGCGCGCAGGTCGCTACCCATCACGCGAGCCAGATCCTGGCGCGAGGCGATCGCGTCGATCGCTGCCAGTTCCGGCTTGATCGTGGTCAGGCCGTGTTTCTCGATGGCGGCCGTGTCCATCCATGCAGCGTAATAATCGGCAATCTTGCGGGCATTGCTGCCTGAGGCTGGGTGGCCCTTGCCTGCGTTGCGAATCAGCTCGGCCGTGTCCTTCTCGGACTGTTCGAACACGGTGAGAAAGGTACCGGTACTGGAGCGGTCGGCGGGAATCGTTGCAGTTTTCAGCCAGTCGCCGTTGGCGTAGCGAAAGAAGTCGTCGCCCGGTTTGACGCTGTGATCGACACCGGACAGATCGATGCCGATGGGGCGATTCGCCGCCGTCGTGGTGGATGTGGGTGTGGCGGCCATGGCGGCGTGCCCGCAAAGCACGGCGGTGGCAAGGATCCAGCGGGAGCGAATCATGGGCGTTACCTGGCGGGAAATCGGATATCCACCATAGTCCGCTACTCCGCACTTGTGCCCATGACTTTTGACCTAGGAGCCTGTCGGGCTTTGGTGGTCGAGGCGAGAATTCGCCTGTGCGAGAACAGATTCCTGACGGTTCGCCGGTCCATAGTGGTTCTATGGACCAAGAATCGGCGGGGATATGGACCGCACA
>JALYXN010000149.1 GCA_030947085.1 Pseudomonadota bacterium
GGCGCAACGCCAGCTCGCTGGCCGCGCGGTAGAAGCTCTGAACGACCAGCAGCGGCGTGCATATGGCCGGCAGAGCCGTCGATACCGGCAGCATGCCCGCGCCCTCAAGACCGGGTGCGGCGACGAAGACCTGTGCGCCGCGACCACGAAATTCGTCGGCGACGGCCAGCGTGCTCTCCAACGTGTCGTCATCCTGGGCGAAACACAGCACCGGGAAATCCGGCCCGACCAGCGCCATCGGCCCGTGTTTCACCTCGGCCGCGCTGAATGCTTCGGCATGAATGCCGCAGGTTTCCTTGAACTTCAGCGCCGCTTCCAGTGCAATGCCGAAACCGAAACCACGCCCGACCACGAACAGGTCATGCGCCCCGACCAAGCCATCGCTCAGCGCCGACCAGTCCGCATCCCAGCCCGCACGCAAGGCGTCGGGCAGCGATGCCACCGCGACATCAAGGGCGTCGTCTTGCTTCCAGCGAGCGCACAAATGCAGGATGGCGGCGAGCGCGGCGATGTAACTCTTGGTGGCAGCCACACTGCGCTCGGGACCGGCATGAAGGGGGATCACCGTGTCGGCCAACTGCGCCAGCGGTGAATTTTCGACATTTACCAGCGCCAGCACATGTGCCCCGGCAAGCTTGGCCGCCTCGGCGTTGCGCAGCAGATCGGGGCTTTTGCCCGACTGCGAAATGGCAATGAACAACGCGCCCTGCCACTGCTGCTCGGCGGCATACACCGACGTCACCGACGGTGACGCCGATGCGGTGACGATACCGAGCTGGGTTTCGAACACGTACTTGGCGTAGGCCGCCGCGTGATCGGAGCTGCCGCGGGCACAGGTGACGATAAAAACCGGCGGTTTCGCCCGGAGCCTGGCGGCCAGGGCGCTGACCACGGCATCGTTGGCGGCAAACTGGCGCGCCACCACATCGGCGGATTCATGCGCCTCGCGATACATCAGGGTGTCGCTGGCGCTGAGATTGGCTGTGTTCAAAAGGGTCCGCCCGTGGTTGGATCAATCGGTTTGCAGTTCCGCCACGAAATCGTAGATATCGCCGCGGTACCAGGAGCTGGTGAACTCGACCACGCGGCCGTCGTCCAGGAAACTGCGTCGCTCGATGCTCAGCCCGGCGCTGCCGGGATTCACATGCAGCAGTCGCGCCTGCTGCGCGTTCAGCGACACCGCCCGCAACCGCTGCAGCGCGCGACGGGGCCGGCAGCCGAGTTTTTCCAGGGCCTCGTAGAGCGAGTCGTGAACCAGCATCGGATCGGGCAGCAGGTTGGCAGGCACCACGCTGCGCTCGATCGCCAGCGGCTCGTCCTGTCCGTAACGCAGACGGTGCAGGCGGACCACCAGCGAACCGGGCGACAGGTTCATCGCCATCGACTCCTCCGGCGTCACCTCGCCGATCCCGCGCTCGAAGAATTCGGAGCGTGGACGCAGACCGCGCTCGCGAAGATCCTCGGTAAAGCTGGTCAGTCGCGACATCGGCTTGACGATGCGCTCGGCAATAAACGTACCGGCACCATGCCGCTGGGTCAGCAATCCTTCCTCGACCAGGCCGGCAATCGCCTTGCGCACGGTCACTCGCGACAACTTCAGCGCCTGCGACAGATCGCGCTCACTGGGCAGGGCCTGGCCCGGCTCGATATCACGGTGTTGCACGATATTGCGGATGGCACGGCGCAAACGCAGGTAGGCCAGCGGCTGATGCGTGGCGGGATCTTCGCAGATGCGGTGATATTCGTTGGTAAGAGCAGCTTCCATGCTGCGGAAGATACCAATGCCCAACCACTACGCGCAAGCCTTTTGCACTTTGCCCTTATTCTAGAGAAACATTGTCACGTCACCGGCGCGGTGTGTGTGGCTAATTCTGTCAACTCTTTGCGACACCAAGCCAGTTTCAGATGAAACCAGACACCCCCGTGTCCGTGACCTTTGACGGTATGGCCAAAAATCCAGTGAATTCGTATGCATCGAGGTAGTCTGTCTGGTATTTCACTGGTACTATTGCAACAACCCAGGTCAACGCACCGTTTGCCTGCCCGCACCCCCGGCATCAAGTTGAGGTATCTGCGTGACTGCTACCAACCAACCGGTCGAACCGTTTGACCTGGTGATCTTCGGCGGCACGGGCGATCTCGCCGTGCGCAAATTGCTCCCGGCCTTGTTTCATCGGTTTGTGGCCGGCCAGATTCCAGCCAGCAGCCGGATCATTGGCGTCGCCCGCGAGTCCACCGATGACGAGGGCTACCGCCAGCTGGTGCGCGAAACGTTGAAAGGCAACGGCGACGCCGCGAAGCTGGATGCGTTTCTGGCCCAGGTGAGTTACCGCCCACTGGATGCGCGCAAGGATGGCGGCTGGAACGAATTCGCCGAGCTGATCAGGCAGCAGCCCGATCACGTGCGAGTGTTCTATCTGTCGACGTCGCCCAATCTTTTCGTCGACATCTGCACCCGGCTTGGCGAGCAGAAGCTGAACCAGGGCGCATCGCGCGTCGTGCTTGAAAAACCGCTCGGCCACGACCTCGCCAGCGCCAATGAAATCAACGATGCTGTCGGCCGGTTTTTCAGCGAGTCGCAGACATATCGCATCGACCACTATCTCGGCAAGGAGACGGTGCAGAATCTGCTGGCGCTGCGCTTCGGCAATGCGCTGTTCGAGCCGCTGTGGAACTCTGCCCACATCGAGCACGTACAGATCACCGTTGCCGAAACCGTGGGCGTAGGCCACCGCGCCGGTTACTACGACACGTCCGGCGCAATGCGCGACATGCTGCAGAACCACATGCTGCAACTGCTGTGCATGGTGGCGATGGAGCCGCCCTCGTCGCTGGCGCCCGATACCGTGCGCGACGAGAAGCTCAAGGTGCTGAACGCGCTGATCCCGATCGACGAAAACAATGCCAGCCAACTCACCGTGCGCGGCCAGTACCGTGCCGGCGTGGCCGAGGGTGCCAGCGTGCCGGGCTATCAGGAGGAGCTGGGCAACACCCAGTCGCAGACCGAAACCTTCGTCGCCTTGAAGGCTGAAATCGGCAACTGGCGCTGGGCCGGCGTGCCGTTCTACATGCGTACCGGCAAGCGGCTACCTGAGCGTGTGTCGGAAATCGCGGTCACCTTCAAACCGGTGCCGCACTCGATCTTCGCCGGCGCGCCGGGAAAGCTGAAGCGCAATCGGCTGGTACTGCGCCTGCAGCCGGACGAAGGCGTAAAGCTGTGGCTGACGATCAAGGATCCAGGCCCCGGCGGCCTGCGCCTGCGCCACGTGCCACTGGACATGAGCTTTGCCGAAGCCTTCGGCGTGCAGCAGCCGGACGCCTATGAGCGACTGCTGCTGGATGTGGTTCGCGGCAATCCGACCCTGTTCATGCGCCGCGATGAAGTCGAGGCCGCGTGGCGCTGGGCCGATCCGATTCTGGCGGCGTGGGCGAACGGTGGCGAGGCGCCGAGACCGTATGCCGCTGGCAGCTGGGGGCCGAGCGCCGCCGTGGCACTGATCGAACGCGACGGCCGCACCTGGCACGAAGACAGCGAGTAAATCCTGCGCGGCGTCGCCAACCCGGGCGATGGCCGCGCCTCTCCATCCCGACCCGAACGCCACCATCATGTCTATTGAACTCAATGTCACCACGCACCGCTTTACCAACTGCCAGGCACAGGCGGTAGCGCTGGCCGAGCGCATCGCCGAACAACTGCGCGACGGACTGGCCGAGCGCGGCCACGCCACCCTGGCGGTGTCCGGCGGCAGCACGCCAAAGGCACTGTTCGCCTGCCTGTCGCGGGAAAAGCTCGACTGGTCACGAGTGCGAATCACCCTTGTCGACGAGCGCTGGGTGGACGTGGACGGCGAGCGATCCAACGCGCGCATGGTCCGGTCGTCGCTGTTGCAGAACGAGGCCGCCGCCGCCCATTTCGTGCCGCTTTACACCGGTGATGCCACCCCCGAAGGCGGGTTGGCGGTAGCCAACGAGTGCATCGAGGCGCTGGCGCTGCCGTTTGACGCCGTGGTGTTGGGCATGGGCGACGATGGTCACACCGCCTCGTTTTTCCCCGGTGGCGACAACCTGCACGAAGCGCTGGACCTGGGCGGCACCAGTCGCGTGCTGCCGATGCGCGCCCC
>JALYXN010000156.1 GCA_030947085.1 Pseudomonadota bacterium
GCACGATGTCGCCGCGTTTGATGACCTTGTCAACGGCGCTGGGTGCGGCGCCCATGCGGTTCTCATTGATTCGCGGGCGGGCCCAGCTCATGGCCGGCAGATCCAGTATCACGCTCTCGTGGATGCCTAGGAAAACAGTGGCCTGTCGGGCGTCGCTGGCCGTCACCAGACCGGGTTGCAGGCCGGAGATATCGTCGTAACTGGATAGCACCCGGTCGAAATCTTCGTCGCTGGCGCCACTGGGTAGATCTTCATGTGCCTCGGGGCCACGCCAGCCGTGGCGGTGATCATAGGCAATCAAGCCGTCGCGAAGTGAGTCGACCGCGGTTTGCTGGCGGCCACTCTGCACCGTTGTTCTGACCACCAGGCCCTCGGTGAGGGCGTCGTTGCCGAAACGATCGAGCACCTGTCGGCGAACCATCTCGGCGAGATAGGGCGCATCCACTTCGATTGGCTGCTCATGCGGAAACGCATGATTGGGCTCCGCGACCGCCTGCTCGTGGATCGCCTTGGTGATGTAGCCGTGACGCAACATTTCGCCGAGCACCCAGTTGCGTCTGGCGATCGCGCGTCTAGGGTTGTTGATCGGATTGACCGCCGATGGCAGTTGGAAGGTCGAGGCGATCAACGCGCACTCCGCCACGGTCAGTTGGTCCAGTGTCTTGCCGTAGTAGTACTCGGCTGCCGCGCCCACGCCGTACGAACGATGGCCGAGAAACATCTTGTTGAGGTACAGCTCCAGGATCTGGGGCTTGCTCAGCTCATGCTCGATTCGCAGTGCGATGAAAATCTCCGTGAGCTTGCGCGAATAGAGCTTTTCCGGACTCAGGAAGAAGTTGCGCGCCACCTGCTGGGTGATGGTGGACCCACCCGAACCCTTGTCACCGCCGGTGATGATGACGTGCCAGCCAGCACGCGCGATGCCGTGCCAGTCCACGCCTGGATGGCGATAGAAATCGGCGTCCTCGGCGGACAGCACCGCATGCTTGAGTCGCTCCGGCACCTTGTTGATGTCCACCGGGATGCGCCGCGTCTCGCCGAAGCTCGCAATCAGCTTGCCGTCAGCGCTGAGCACTCTGAGCGGTACCTGCATCGGGTAATCCCGGAGCTGGGCCACCGAAGGAAGCCTGGGCGCTATCAGCCAATACGCCACACCCACGGCGATGATGGCCAGAAGTAAACCGGTAAAAGCCAGGAGCAGAGCCCAGCGCAACAGACGTTTGAAAATTTGCATGTGGAGATAGCGAGACCTGAGTCAAAACATGAGGAGTATAGATGTTGCAGTATTCACTGCATGAGGCGCAGTCGGGCCAGGCAAGGGTCGAGCCAGCGGGCAGGCGTGACGAAATTGTGGTGGACATCACGCCAATTACTTGAGAAGGTCACCATAGACCGTTGCTATTGCGTTAATTGTTCGATTTAATGTCTGTGCGCACCTCACCAGGTCTCTGGCTCAGGGCGTTAGCGGCAAGGGGGAAACACCGTGGGGCTCTTTACACCCAAGAAGCCGGCGCTTATTGGTGTCGACATCAGTTCGACTGCCGTCAAGTTGCTGCAGCTGAGTCAGGCCGGTGGCCGCTATCGCGTGGAGCACTACGCGGTCGAGCCATTACCACCCAATGCGGTGGTCGAAAAAAACATTGTCGAGGTGGAGGCCGTCGGCGACGCGATTCGTCGCGCGCTCGCTCGCTCGGGCTCCAAGCTCAAGCATGCATCTGCAGCGGTGGCGGGGTCGGCGGTCATCACCCGCATCATCCCGATGACCAGCGAGCTGTCCGAGGACGATCTGGAGGGACAGATCCAGGTCGAAGCCAACCAGTACATTCCGTACCCGATCGAGGAAGTCAGCCTTGATTACGAGGTACTCGGTCCGGTACGCGACAACCCTGACATGAACAACATCCTGCTCGCTGCGTCGCGCACCGAGAACGTGGACATGCGGGTGGCTGCGCTGGATCTTGGCGGGCTGATCGCCAGCGTCGTCGACGTCGAGGCATTCGCGATGGAGAACGCGTTCGCAATGGTCGCCGATCAGCTCGACGTCGGTCGCGACGCGCTGGTGGCCGTGGTCGACATCGGCGCCACCATGACCACGCTGTCGGTGTTGCGCAATCAGCGCACCATCTACTCACGCGAGCAAGTCTTCGGTGGCAAGCAGTTGACCGACGAAATCATGCGCCGCTTCGGCCTTTCCTATGAGGAAGCCGGGCGCGCCAAGCGCAAGGGCGGACTGCCCGAATCGTATGAATCCGAAGCACTGGAGCCGTTCAAGGAGTCACTGATCCAGCAGATCAGCCGACTGCTGCAGTTCTTCTTCGCCGGTAGCGAGTACAGCAAGGTCGATCAGGTGGTGCTGGCTGGTGGCTGCGCCTCGATCGAGGGCTTGGGGCCGATGCTGGAAGAACAGCTCGGGGTTCCCTGTGTCGTCGCCAACCCGCTGGCGCGCATGTCGCTGTCCCCCCGGGTGCAGGCCCAGTCGCTGGCCCAGGACGCACCCGCGCTGATGATTGCGGTCGGCCTCGCCCTGAGGAGTTTCGACTGATGGCACATGTAAACCTACTTCCCTGGCGTGCCGAACGGCGCAAGCAGCGCGAGCGCGAGTTCTACATGCAGCTGGTGGCCGCGTTCGTGGTGGGCCTGGGCGTCCTGCTGATCTGGATCTTCTGGATGGGTCAGCGGATCGACAACCAGGACGAACGCAACACGTATCTGCAAACTGAAATCAAGCAGCTCGACGTTCGCAACGCCAAGATCAAGGACCTCGAAAAGGTCCGTGCACACTTGCTGGCGCGCAAGCAGATCATCGAACAGCTGCAGGCCGATCGCTCGCAGATGGTTCATCTGTTCGACGAGCTGGTCAAGACGATTCCTTCCAGCGCCAGACTCTCGGCCATGAAGCAGAACGGCCAGTCGATGTCTCTGGATGGTGTGGCGCAGTCCAATGCCAGCGTTGCCGAATACATGCGCAATATCGAGACCTCGCCCTGGATGGGTCATGCGGAGCTGCGCAAGACCGAGAACACGCATGACGCCTCCCGCATGCCGTATACGTTTGGCCTCAATGTGTCGCTCAGTCGACCGAAAACCGATGAGGCGGCCGGCAAGTCGTCGATCGATTCCACCGATGCAAGTCCGCTGGTAACGCCTGCTTCCGACGACGCGCCCGCGCCAAACGGAGCGGCGGCGGCGACCACGACGCCGTCCTCGCCGAAGCCCGCCGCACCGAAGCAAGCCGCGGCGGCATCCAGGTCGACCACCGCGCCGGTGAGTTCGGCGGCCGCCAAAGGAGGAGCCCGGACATGAGTTTCCTCTCTGACATCCAGAATCTCGATCGCAACAACGTCGGTGGCTGGCCGCAGTCGGTAAAGATCTTTTTCACCGGCCTGTTGTGCGCGGTGGTGCTGTTAGCCGGTTGGTATTTTTTCGTCAGCGACCAACAGGATTCCCTCCAACAGCTCGGCACCAAGGAAACCCAGCTCAAGCAGGAATTCGTCAAGGCGCAGGCCAAATCGGTCAATCTCGAAGCGCTGCAGCAGCAGCTCGATGAGATGCAGGACATGCTCCGTCAGTTGCTTCGTCAACTGCCCAGCAAGACCGAGATGCCGGAGCTGCTGATCGATATTTCGCAGACGGCGCAAGCCGCAGGTCTCGAATCCGATTTATTCCAGCCGGGGCCTGAAACGCCGAAAGACTTCTATGCCGAGAGGCCGATCAAGCTGAAGTTCACCGGTACGTATCATCAGTTCGGGACTTTCATCAGTGGCGTGGCGTCGTTGCCACGAGTCGTGATCCTGACCTTGCATGATGTTTCGCTCACCCCGGAAGCGTCGAACGGAAAGTCGAACGGTCAGCTGGTCCTGCAAGGCACGGTGAAAACTTATCGATACCTCGATGATGACGAAGCGACGCCTGTAGGCAAGAACTCCGGCGGGAAAGCCAGGACCGGAGGAAAGCAATGAGCCAGACCACGTTCATCAAGCCGGCGCACCTCGCGCGGCTCACCGCGATCCTCATCGCAGTCTTTGTGCTGGCCGGTTGCACCAAGGGCATGTCCGATCTGCGCAGTTGGGTCGCCCAGGAAAAAGCCAAGAAGGGTGCGCCGATCGAGCCGCTTCCGGTGATCAAGACCTTCGAGACATTCAAGTACGACGATCAGGATCGACGTGATCCCTTCAGTCCGAGTACGGTGGAACTGGAGCGGAACGCCACCACCAGCGGACCTC
>JALYXN010000158.1 GCA_030947085.1 Pseudomonadota bacterium
CCATGATGACCCTTTCGGTCGGCGTGTTGATGGACCCCATCAGCCAGATCAAGGTTGCCAAGGACACCAGTTTCGCCATGCTGCTGGAGGCCCAGCGGCGCGGTCACTCGCTGCACTACTTCGAACAGGGCGGTCTGGCGCTGCGAAATGGCGAACCATGGGCGCGGATTGCGCCGCTCACCGTGCGCGAGGATGCAGCGAACTGGTTCACGTTGGGGCCTGCGCAATGGCGCGATCTGCGTGAGCTGAATGTGGTGCTGATGCGCAAGGATCCGCCGGTGGATGCGCGGTTTATTTACGACACCATGGTGCTGGAGATTGCCCAGCGTGGCGGCGTGGCGGTCATCAACGACCCGCAGGCCTTGCGTGACTGCAACGAAAAACTGTTTGCGCTGGCCTTTCCGCAATGCATCGCCCCGGCGATCGTGTCGCGCGATGCGGCCGAACTTCGCCGTTTTACGGCAGAGCACGGCGAAGTGGTGCTCAAGCCGCTGGACGGCATGGGCGGACGCGGCATCTTCCGCGTCAAGGCAGGCGACAGCAATCTCAATTCAATGCTGGAGACCCTGATCGGTGGCGATGGTCGCGGCCATGGCCGGCAACTGACCGTCGCCCAGAAATTCATACCCGAGATCAACGCAGGCGACAAGCGCATCCTGGTGATCGACGGCGAGCCCGTACCCTTCGCACTGGCGCGCATCCCGCAGGGCGACGAGTTTCGCGGCAATCTGGCCGCTGGCGGTCGCGGGGAAGGCGTGGCGCTGACCGAGCATGATCGATGGATCGTCTCCCAGGTGGCACCCCAGTTGCGCCGCCGCGGCTTGCTGTTCGTCGGTCTTGACATCATCGGTGACTATCTGACCGAGATCAACGTCACATCGCCGACCTGTGTGCGTGAACTGGATGCGCAGTTCGGGCTTAATATTGCCGGCCAGCTGTTCGATGTCATCGACCAGCATGTCACGGGAACCCGCCACGCGTGAGTACCACCGCAACAAGCACAACCCTCCCCGCCAGCTCTTCGCCCAACCCGATCGGCGCCACCCTGCTGTTTTCGCTGCTTCTGCATGGGGTGCTGCTGCTGGGCATTAGCTTCCATTTTGCGAAGACGAACCCAGGTCTGCCCACCCTCGACGTGACCCTGGTCAACGTCGCCAACCAGACCGCACCGGACAAGGCGGATTTCCTGGCCCAGGCCAACAACACCGGCGGCGGCCTGGGCAACAAGGCGGCACGACCGTCGCAACCCTTCTCCGGTGCGATCCCCAAGCCCGATCCTGGCGTTGCCGCCCAACCGGTGGAATCCACCACGCCACAGCCGCGCGTAGCCACGCCAACCCGGATGGTGACCACTACCGGTCACAGCGACTTCAGCGTGACCAGCGACACGGCACGCACCGAGGTCAATCCGCAAGCCGTAACCCCGACCGCCACCGAGTCGAAGCGCCAGCAGGCGATCGCCCAGCTCGCCGCCGAGTTGCGCCAGAAAAAGGTCGCCTACGCCAAACGCCCGAAGGTCAAATATCTCACTGCCAGCACCCGCGAATACGCCTATGCGGCCTATATGCGTGGCTGGTCGGACCGGGTCGAACGGGTCGGCAATCTCAATTACCCGGAGCGGGCCAGAAGCCGCGGTCTGCACGGCGACGTGCTGCTGACCGTGGTGCTGCATCTCGACGGCAGCATCAAGACCATCGAAGTCATCCACAGCTCCGGCGAGAAAGTGCTGGACGCCGCCGCCGAGCGCATCGTTCGTCTGGCCGCTCCGTTTCCTCCCGCGCCCCAAAGCAAGCAACGCATCGACGAACTCAATATCACGCGAACATGGCGCTTCCAGCCAAACAACGTGCTTGAAACACGCTGAACGCCCGTCACGGCGTTCGGCGCGGTCGCTGCTGTGCGCATACAATGCTTCCCATGATTGCCGTACAGCCAACGACTCTTGCCGGGCATTTCCTGATTGCCATGCCCCATTTGGCCGACCCGCCCTTTTCGCGTGGGGTCGCCTTGTTGTGCCAGCACGATGAAGAGGGCGCCGTCGGCCTGCTGGTGAATCAATTGTCCGAGTACCGGTTCGGCGATGTACTGGCGCAGATGAAGCTGGAATGCACCGACACCGATCTGGCCGACGCACCCGTATTGATTGGCGGCCCGGTGCAGCAGGAGCGCGGTTTCGTGTTGCACCGCGAAGCCGGCGGCTGGGAATCCAGCTATCGCATCAACCCGGAATGGGCAGTCACCACCTCGCGCGACATTCTGGTCGCCATGGCAGCCGGGGAGGGCCCGCGTCAGGCCATCATGGTGCTTGGCTACGCCGGCTGGGAAGCGGGGCAGCTTGAGCAGGAGCTGATGCAGAACGCCTGGCTGACCACCGAAGCGAGCGGCCGGGTGGTGTTCGATACGCCGCTGGAGGAACGCTGGAGCGCCGCGGCGGGTCTGGTCGGTATCGACCCGCGGCAATTGTCCGGCTACGCGGGCCACGCATGAGTTGTGTTTTCGGCTTCGACGTGGGCAGTCGCATCACCGGCGTGGCCATTGGCAATACCTTTACCGCCAGCGCACGCGCCTTGACGACGCTGCCCGTGCGCGAGGGCCAGCCCGACTGGCCGCGGTTGGACACCTTGCGCCAGGAGTGGCTGCCCGACACCCTCGTCGTGGGCTTGCCGTTGACTCTCGAGGGCGCTGAGCAACCCGCCAGCCGCCGCGCCCGGCAGTTTGCCAACCAGCTGCATGAGCGCTACCAACTGCCGGTCGTCCTGGTCGATGAGCGACACAGTTCACAGGAGGCCGCACGGCGTTTCGCGTCGGCCCGCGCCGCCGGCCTCAAGCGCCGCCGCGATGCAGCCAACATCGACGCCGAAGCGGCTGCCGTCATCCTCGAACACTGGCTTGCGGACCCCAGCGACAGCCACTGATCGCCCCTCTTTTCACGCCAGGAACCAGCCGCCATGAGTCCCCGTCTGCGCCATCTCACCACGCTGGAAAACATTCCGCGCGAAACCATCGAGCGCCTGCTCGATCGCGCCGAAGCCCTGCGTGACGCCTGCGCCCACGGCACCCGCAAGCTGGATGTGCTCGCTGGACGCACCGTGCTCAACCTTTTTTTCGAGCCGTCCACTCGCACCCGAACGTCCTTTGAGTTGGCCGCGCGTCGGCTGGGGGCCGACGTGGTCAACTTCGAGCTCGGCCTGTCCTCCAGCAGCAAGGGCGAGGCATTGTTCGACACCCTGCACACACTCGAGGCGATGCACCTTGACGCCATCATCGTGCGTCACAAGCGCAGCGGCACACCTGACGAACTGGTGCGCCACGCCATGAGCGGCGTTTCGGTGATCAACGCTGGCGATGGCAATCGCGCACATCCCACCCAGGGTCTGCTCGATGCCCTGACCATCCGCCAGCATCGGCCGGATTTCGAGAGCCTCCGGGTGGTGATTTGCGGCGATATCAAGCATTCCCGCGTCGCCCGTTCGGACATCCATGCGCTGACTGCGCTGGGCGTCGGTGAGCTGCGCCTGTGCGCGCCCGATGAACTCATGCCGACGCCAGAGGACGTGCCCCAGGGCTTGCGATTCAGCGATTTCGATCAGGCTGTCGCAGGCGCCCATGCCATCATCATGTTGCGCCTGCAAAAGGAGCGCATGGCGACCATCGAGCTGCCCGACGAGGCCGCGTACTTCGCCCACTACGGGCTGGACCGCCGCCGGCTCGCGTTGGCAGCCCCCGGCTGCCTGGTCATGCATCCGGGACCGATCAACCGCGGCATCGAGATTTCCTCCGAGGTCGCCGATGGCGCGCAGTCGCGGATTCTCGAGCAGGTCGGCAACGGCGTGTTCGTGCGCATGGCCGTCTTGAACGAAGTACTGGCGCGCTGAGCCGGGGGCCGCTTCCGCCAACCCGGGTATCCATACATCCCACCACAGCACCGGAGCAGCCATGCGGGCATAATATCGACAGCGCCACGGGTCAACTTCAACGGGGAATACCATGCGATCGACGACGCGATACATCGCGCTGGGCTTTGCCAGCGTCATGCTGGCCGCCTGCGGGCGAAAGGACAAAGATGCACCCCTGGCGTTCGTGCCGGCGGACACGCCTTATGTCATCGCCAATCTGGAAGTGCCAGACGATGCGACCCGCACGGCGATGCTGGCCCAGGCCAATACACAGTTGCCGTCCCAGCTGGTACAGCTTGAGGACACCGCCACTCGCCTGGAAAAGACCGACCCCGACGGCGCGCGTCTGCTGCGTGCCTTCGCCGCCGAGCTCAAGGGCGGAAACCTCGAAGCCGTGGCGCAAAAAGACGGCATCGATCTGAAAGGTTACATGGCGATCTATGGCCTGGGCCTGGCTCCGGTAGCGCGCGTGCAGCTGACGGATCCCAAGGCTTTCGAGGCATTTATCAGTCGTCTCGAGATCGCTTACGGCAAAAAGCTGGAGATCGCCACGGTCGGTGAGCAGCATTACCGTCGTTACGTTTCGGCCAGGTCCGGTATCGAAGGTATTCTTGCCGTCGTTGGCAAACAGGCGGTCGTCGCCGTGCTTCCGGCCGACGCGTCACCGGCGCTGATTCGTCAGACGCTGGGGCTCGATCGTCCACAAAAGAGCATGCAGCAAACCGATCGTCTCGCCGAGCTGGTCAAGGCAAAGGGATATCAAAAATGGATGGTCGGCGATATTGATCTGACCCGTGCCCTGCCACTGGCCATCGGCGGCAACGATCCGCTGATCGCCGCCATGCTCAAGTCGCACGCCGAAGCCGAGTCGGCCAGAACCGGCGAGCC
>JALYXN010000172.1 GCA_030947085.1 Pseudomonadota bacterium
TCGCGTCTGCTCGAAGGCGCGGTTCTCCGAACTTCGCTCCCTCCCCTGCGTAGTAAGAGAGGGCTGGGGTGGGGTCGCTCTCCGCCAGGCCAAGGTCAAAACTTCATCCCCTTCTGACCTCCTCCGCTGCGCAGGGGAAGGGACCAATCGTGAGCTGCACGCTTTGCTCCCTCCCCTGCGTAGTAGGGGAGGGTTGGGGTGGGGTCGCTCTTCGCCACGCCAAGTTCAAAACCTCACCCCCTCCTGGCCTCCCCCTGCTTCGCAGGGGAGGGACCGATCGTGGAGCCGCGCGCTTTGCTTTCTTCCCTGCGCAGTAGGGGAGGGCTGGGGTAAGGTTCGCTCTTCGCCCAGCCAAGATCAACACCGCGACCGGGCTCAGAACAACGCGGGCTGGTCCAGCAGAATGCGTACGGGGGCAAAACTGCGCCGGTGCTGCGAGCACGGGCCCAGTCGCTGCAGCGAAGCCAGATGTGCTGGCGTCGGATAGCCCTTGTGGAGCGCAAAGCCGTAGCCGGGATGGACCGCATCCAGCAACACCATCAAGCGGTCGCGGGTGACCTTGGCCAGGATCGAAGCGGCGCTGATCGCCGGCTCCAGTGCGTCGCCGCCGACAATGGCGCGGCCGGGGCAGGGCAGATCGCGTGGCAACTTGTTGCCGTCGATCAACACCTCGTCTGCGGTTGGCATCAGGCCGATGACAGCGCGGCTCATGCCAATCATGGTGGCCTGGAAAATGTTCAGCCGATCGATCTCGTCCCGTTCGATCAGCACGATCGAATACGCCAGCGCCTGTTCGATGATCTGCGGATACAAGGCCTCGCGGCGGGCCTCGCTGAGTCTCTTGGAGTCGTCCAGCCCCGCGATCGGACGGGCCGGGTCGAGAATTACCGCGGCGACGGCTACCGGTCCGGCCAGCGGACCACGCCCGGCTTCATCTACACCGGCCACGAGCATGCTTCTTGCCTTTATGGCTTCCCCGGCAGGTCGCTGCAACGGAATGCCGGTTTCGGCGCAACCGAAGAGGTACATGCTGGCGTCAGGCCTGTTCACTGACGCTCCTTGGCGTATCGATCAACTCGGGCGCATCGATCAATTCGGCAATGGCGGTCGCGGCGCGATCCCCGGCAAACCCGTCCAGGCCGCCGCGCAGATCCTGATGCAACTGCTCGAATGCCGCGACGATCCGGCTGCGACGCTCGCTATCGCGAAACAGTGCCAGGGTGGCGGCGGCAAGTTTGTCGGCGGTGCAGTCGTCCTGCATGAATTCAGGCACCAGCGGCCCATCGCCAAGGCCGCAGGCGCGCGCCAGGATGTTGGGCAGCGCGTAGATGTCGGTTTTGAGCATCTTCATCACGCGAGCGATCCGGTAGCTCATCGGGGCGACGCGATAACCCACTACCATCGGCCGCTTGGCCAACATCGCTTCGAGCGTGGCCGTACCCGAAGCCAGCAGGACGATGTCCGCTGCCACCATCGCCTGATGCGCCTGGCCGTCCAGAAGCATTGGCGGAACATCGCTAGGCTTGCGCTCGGCCAGCATGCGTTTCAGCTGCGCATGTACCTGCGCGTTGGCGGCCGGGATCACAATGCGCAGTCCAGGGACGGCGTCAGCCACCTGCAGTGCCGCATCGATGAAAGCGGGCCCCAGCCGTTCCAGTTCCGACAATCGGCTGCCGGGCAGCACGGCCAGTACCGGTACCTCGGCCTGCAGTTGCAGCGATTCGCGCGCGCCGGCCCGATCGGACACCAGCGCGAAACGATCGGCCAGCGGATGACCAACAAAGCGGGCATCGATACCGTGTCTGGCGTAAATGGCCGGCTCCATCGGAAACAGGCACAGCACCCGCCGTGCGCTGCGACCGATCTTCTCGGCGCGCTTTTCCCGCCAGGCCCATACCGATGGGCTGACATAATGGACCGTGAGCAATCCGGCCTGTTTCAGTCGCTGCTCCACCGCAAGATTGAAATCGGGCGCATCGATGCCAATCACCACGGCAGGCCTGACTTGCAGCAAACGTGCAACCAGGCCCTTGCGCAGTTGCAGCAGGCGCGGCAGATGGCGAATGACCTCGCTGAAACCAAACAGCGAGAGTTCGTGGATGTCATACCAGGACTCGAACTGCTGCGCCTGCATCCTTGCGCCGCCGATGCCGACGAAGCGAGCTTCCGGATAGCGTTGGCGAAGGGCCACGATCAGGTCGGCACCGAGCTGATCGCCGGAGTCCTCGCCAGCGAGAATGGCAATGGTGAGGGTTGGCGCTTGCTCGGCAGACGACATTATTCAGCCACGCAGGAGCAGGACGGGCCGTTTGATTCGCTCACAAGCGCGGGGCGCATATCAGCGGGCCAGCGCCCGCTCGCTGTGATCGATAAACGCCAGCATGGCTTTCACGTCGTCACTCGCATTTGCCTGGTCGACAAGCTTTTCGCGGGCCTCGTGCAGCGACAAGCCGGCCATGTACAAGGTGCGATAGGCGCGCTTTATGGCCGCTATCCGGGCCGCGTCGAAGCCGCGCCGCTTCAGGCCTTCGCTATTGATCCCGCGAGGGCGCCCCTGCTGTTCGTTCGCCATCATCACGAACGGTGGCACGTCGTGACTTACCAGACAGCCCATGCCGATGAAGGCGTGGGCACCGACTTTGCAGAACTGGTGCACGCCGGAATAGCCGGACAGGATCGTCCAGTCGCCGATCTCGGCATGGCCGGCCAGCGCGGAATAGTTGGAGAACACCACGTTGTTGCCGATCTTGCAGTCATGCGCCACGTGCACGTAAGCCAGCACCCAATTATCATTGCCGATGCGGGTGATGCCACCACCCTCGCCGGTGCCGCGATTGATGGTGGCGAATTCGCGAATCAGGTTGCGGTCGCCAATCAGCAATTCGGTGCGTTCGCCAGCGAATTTCTTGTCCTGCGGTGCACCGCCCAGGGAAGCGAACTGGGTGATCTGGTTGTCGCGGCCGATCCGGGTGGGTCCTTCAATGACCACATGCGGGCCGATCACAGTGCCGTCCCCGATTTTCACGTCAGCGCCAATGACGCTGTAGGCACCGATGCTGACGTTGTCGCCGACAATGGCGGAGGGATCGATCAGCGCAGTCGGGTGAATCACTTAACGGCCCTCGCAGCGCACATCAGTTCGCAGCTGGCCACTTCCTTGCCGTCGACGAGGGTGCGCGCCACGAACAGGCCCATGCCGCGCATCAGACGCTTCAGGGTAACTTCCATGCGCAACTGGTCACCAGGCACCACAGGCGCGGTAAAGCGGGCATTGTCGACCTTGACCAGGTAAAAGAGCGGGCTGCCCTGGTCGCCCTTGATACGGCGACTGATCTGGGTCAGCAGGCCGGCCGATTGCGCCATTGCCTCGACGATCAACACCCCGGGCATGACCGGGTGACCCGGGAAATGGCCCTGGAAAAAAGGTTCGTTGATGGTGGCATTCTTGATCGCCACCACGCTGACGTCCGGCACGATCTCGAGGACCCGGTCCACCAGCAGGAAAGGGTAGCGATGTGGCAGCAGATCCTGGATCTGCTCCACGCCCATCGGCAGCGAAATGGTCCCGGTTTCATCACTCATTGTTGCTGTCCTTCTCCAGCGCCGACAATCGACGCGCGTACTCGTCCAGATGTTTGAATCGTGCGGCGTTCTTGCGCCACTGACGATTGGCTTGCAACGGTGCGCCGGAGGAATATTCTCCCGCTTCCCGAATCGAGTGGGTAACCAGACTCTTGGCGGTAATGGTAACCCGGTCGGCCAGTTCCAGATGACCAAGTACCCCGGCATTGCCGCCAATCATGCAATAGCGCCCGATTCTGGCGCTGCCAGCAACGGCCGCGCAGCCCGCCATGGCGGTGTGCGCACCGACGTGAACGTTGTGCGCGATTTGAATCTGGTTATCCAGCCGAACGTCCTCCTCCAGTACCGTATCCTCCAGCGCCCCGCGGTCGATCGTCGTGTTGGCACCGATCTCGCAATCGTCACCGATGCGTACGCCCCCCAGTTGCGGCAGCTTGACCCAGCTGCCGCCGTCTGCGGCGCTACGGTCAAAGGCCAGCCCGAAACCATCCGACCCGATGACAGCGCCCGGGTGCACCAGGACCCGCTTGCCGAGGGTCACCCGCGTGACCAGCGTCACCCGCGAAATCAGTCGCGACTGCGCGCCTACGCTGCAGCCTTCACCGATGATGCAATGCGGGCCGAGAATCACGCCGTCGCCGATGACGGCGCCTTCTTCGATGACGCAGCACGGACCAATGCTGGCGCTGGTGCTTATCTTGGCGCTGGCAGCGACGACGGCACTCGGGTGGACGCCCGGCGGCGAGGTCGGCAGCGGTTCGAACAGCGCGGCGATCTTTGCGTAGGTGACGTAAGGATCCGAAGCGACCAGCGAAGCGGTGGTGCACTGGGCAAGATCCTCCTCGCCAAGGATCACTACGCCTGCGCGGGTGTCGGCCAGTTGCGCGGCGTACTTGCTGTTGGAAAGAAAGCTCAGCTGGCTCGAGCCGGCGCCGGCCAGGGTGCCGACGCCGTCAATAACGTGAGCGCCGTTGCCGTTGAAAGTCAGCTCGAATCGTTCGGCCAACTCGGCGATCGTGTAATGGATTGCGTTCATGCGTGCTCCGGAACCTGCCAGCCATTGTAGACGCTGACGTTGCGGGGATGCAGCGGCCACCCGGCCACGGAAAAAAGAAAGCGCGGCATCGCCGCGCCTTCCGCCTGAGCCGAGATCGAAATCAGATCAGAACTGACTGCCGAACGTGAACTGGATCCGCTCCTCGTAATGGCTATCCTGCGGTTGGGTGCGGAACGGCACACCAAGGCTGATGATCAGCGGACCGATCGGTGCCTGCCAATGCAGCGACACACCGGCCGAGGCACGCAGCGTCTTTGCGTCGAAGGACTGGTAGTCCTTATAGACGTTACCAACGTCCATGAACACCGATACGCGCGCGGTATTGGTATCTTTCAGGAACGGCAGCGGCAGATAGACCTCGGCGGTTCCCAGCACCTTGAACGCACCACCAATGGGCTGTGAGTAGTAGCCACCGTTGCAAAGACCCTTTAGCGACGGATCGCTGCCATCGATACATACGCGGGGTCCGAGGGTGTTGTCCTGGAAGCCGCGTACGTCGCGTACGCCGCCGGCGTAGGAGTTCTGGAAGAACGGAAAATCCTGCCGCATGTCCACCAGGGTATGGTCGGTGGTAGCGGCTTTCAGCGCAGCGAACTGATCGTCGCTGATGCCGTTGCTGCCGTAGGTCTTGCCGTACTCCACCCGTCCATCCAGATAGAGCACGAAGCCCTTGCCGATGGGCCAGTAATGGTTGGCTTCGGTGCTGAGCTTCCAGTACTGCACGGTCGAACCGGGTAAGGCGACATCGGCGGTCGCCGAAATCAGGCCACCACGCGTCGGTGCCCAGTAGCCGTTGCGGGTGTCGTGATTCCAGCCCAGCGTGCCGGTCCATGAGTGAATCGTCTTGTTGCCAATCTCGTTCTGATAATCGGTCAGCACCCGGGGGCTGTAGCCCGGAATCAGGTTGACCTTGTTGCTGCTGATGCCCAAGCCGACGCGAACACCGTCGGTCTCGGTGATCGGTATGCCCAGATAGGTCGAGAAGCTGGTGGCACTGGTGGCGTAGTTCGCGAAACTGCTGTTGGCGTTGCCGTAGTCAGTCTTGGAGTAGTTGGCGCTGTAACCGATACCGATGCCGCTGTCGGTCAGATAGGGGTTGTAGTAGTTCATCCCCAGACGTGTGTAGTAAGAGCTGCGCTCGCCGCTGACGGAAAAGCTGTCGCCGCTGCCAAACAGGTTGTTCTGCGACACCGATGCATTGAGGATGATGCCGGAGTACTGCGAGTAGCCCACGCCGAACTGCAGGCTGCCGGCTGACTGTTCCTCGACCTTGACGCTGACATCAACCTGGTCGCGCGTACCCGGGACGAGCTTCTTGTCGATATTGACCGTCTTGAAGTAGCCCAGCTTCTGCAGGCGAATCTTGGAGCGATCCACCGCCGCCTGCGAATACCACGAGCCTTCCAGCTGGCGCATTTCACGCCGCAGCACGTTGTCCTCGGTGCGCGTGTTGCCTTGAAACACAACCCGCCGGACATAAACGCGCTGGCCCGGCTCCACATACATGGTCAGGTCGACGGTGCGCTTGTCCTTGTCCAGTTTCGGAATCGGGGTGACCTTGGCGTAGGCGTAGCCGATATTGGCCAGGACCG
>JALYXN010000175.1 GCA_030947085.1 Pseudomonadota bacterium
CGCTGCTGCGCACCCGCGTGTCGCCGGCACGCTGATCAGTCGGTGAAACAGCGTTATCCAGGCGCCAGCAGGCTGTCCAGATCGGTCTGGTCGAAACTGAACTTGTCGCGACTGCCGCCCCCCTCCAGCACCGCGGCAGCGAGCTTGGCCTTGCGTGTTTTCAGCTCCTCGATGCGCTCTTCCACCGTGCCGCTGGTGATCAAACGGAACACAAACACCGGCTTGTCCTGGCCGATGCGATGGGCGCGATCGCTGGCCTGCGCTTCGGCCGCCGGGTTCCACCACGGGTCGTAGTGAATGACGGTGTCGGCGGCGGTGAGGTTGAGCCCCACGCCGCCCGCCTTCAGCGACAGCAGGAACAGGGGCACCTCGCCATTCTGGAAGCGTTGCACCGGCTCGGCGCGATCGCGGGTTTCACCGGTGAGGGTGACATAGCGGATGTGCTGGCGATCCAGCTCGGTCGCGATCAGCTTCAGCATGCCGGTGAACTGCGAGAACAGCAGCACCTTGCGGCCTTCGGAAAGCAGCGCGGGCAGCATGTCCATCAGCAATTCGAACTTGGCCGATTCACGGACACCACGCGCCACCTCGAGCTTGACCAGACGCGGGTCGCAACAGACCTGACGCAGCTTGAGCAGCGCATCGAGCACCACGATGCCCGAATGGGCGATGCCACGTTGCGAGATCACGTCGCGCAGTTCTTCGGACAGCGACAGGCGCAGGCCTTCGTAGAGTTCACGTTGGCGACTTCCCATCACCACGCGGCGCGTGATCTCGGTCTTGGCGGGCAGCTCGGTAGCCACCTGCGCCTTGGTGCGACGCAGGATGAACGGCGCCAGCCGCAGGTTGAGCCGCTGCTGACAGGCTTCGTCGTGCTGCTTTTCGATCGGCACCCGATAGTGGCGCCGAAATGCGCCCTCGTCGCCCAGCAGGCCGGGCACCGCCAGATCGATCTGCGACCAAAGCTCGCCGAGGTGATTTTCCAGCGGCGTGCCGGTCAGGCAGACATAGCGCGCCGAGCGCAGGCTCAGCAGCGCACGGCGCGCCTGCGTGCGCGGGTTCTTCACCTGCTGCGCTTCGTCCAGCACGATCAATGCAAACGGTTGCTTGCGCAGGGTAATTACGTCGCGCGGTAGTAGCGCGTAGCTGGTCAGCACGATGTCCTGCGCGCCGAGCTGGGAAAACTCTTCCGCCCGCTGCGGGCCATGCAGGGTCAGCACACTCAGCATCGGCGCGAAACGGGCGATTTCCGACTCCCAGTTCGGGATCAGGCTGGTCGGTACCACGATCAATGCCGGCTGGGCCAGGGCGCCGGCCTGCTTCAGCGACATCAGATGGGTAATCAACTGCAGCGTCTTGCCCAGTCCCATGTCGTCGGCCAGCACGCCGCCGACGCCGGCTTCAGCCAGGGCGTTGAGCCAGCGCATGCCCTCGCGTTGGTAAGGCCGCAGCTCCACCGTCAGACCGTCCGGCACGGTATCGCTGGCCCGTTCGGCGGCATCACGCAAGCGCGCGGCGAAACCCAGCAGCGGTTCGGCAGCCTCCAGTTTGCCGCCGCCAGGCATAGCGGCGGCGAGTTCCTCCAGCCGCCCGGCCTGGACCCGCGGCAAATGCAGCAACTGGCGTGGTTTTTCCAGATACTCCGCCAACGGCGCCAGCAAACCACGCAACTCGCTCAACCGAACCGGCACACGGCGACGGGCGTCCACTGGTGCGTACCAAACGGCATCCTCAGGCTCGTTGCGGGTCGGACTCAGGCTTAACTGATGCTCGGCCAGCGCCTGGGCCACCGCGGGCAGCAGGTTGTAGCGCTGACCGTCCAGTTCGATGCCGATCTCCAGATTGAAAGCGTGGTCATCGACGTCCTCGACGGCATGGCCGTACCACTTCACCGGCCCCTCCAGCACCTCGAACGGGAAACTGGGTGCGTACTCCACCAGAAAGTTTTCCTGCTCGAGCCGGGGTCGCAGCGCGAGCCAGCGTGCCGGGGTATTGACCTCCAGCGCACCGGCATAGCCGGTACCGGGGAACAGCCACGCGTCCTCCGGCAGGGTTTCGGCGACGTCCCACGGCAGGCCTTCGGTATCGACGCCAGGGGTGAGACCGACGCGCTCCAGCTCCTCCATCGCGGTCAGTTCTTCGGCGCGGCGGCGGGTGATTTCGACCAACTGGCCCTCACGCACGCGGCGCACCAGCGGTTCGCCGCCACGGCCAGGCAGCCGTTCGCCAGCGTAGTCGAAGGCCAGCCGCGCATAGCCCAAGGGCGGCGTACCCGCTGCCAGCCGCGCGTGCCGGGTCAAGGCATGCAGCCTCAGGACCGGCTGCGGCGCCAGCGTCGAACGACGCAACTCCTCGAATACCTTCGGCAACGGAATTCGCGTCGCCAGTCGACTGGCCGGCAAGCGGGTGCGCAGGCGGCGACCATGCTCATGCTTCAGCGATGGCAGATCCAGCCAGTGCGTTTCCTCGACCGCTCCCTCGAACAGGCCGACGCTGGCACGTTCCACATCGAGGTACCACAGGCTGTCGATACGCAACAGTCGCTGGTTATGCGGCAGCAGGGGCTGCAACCGCTGGCTGCCGTCCGACTCCATTTTCCAGTGCCAGTTGAGCGGGTGCGATTTGCCGCGCGAGAGGTGCAGACCGGCCAGCCCGCCAAGAAAACACGGCGTCGTATCGAGTATTTCACTCAACAGAGTGTCGCCAACGTGCCCGCTCAGTCGCGCGTAGTTGCGGCCCTTGCGAATGCTCTGCGGCAACCCGAGCATGGCGGCAGCAAGACGCTGCTCGTGCGGCTGCAGCGATGATGGTGACTGCGCCAGGTGATGGCTATCCAGCGGTATCGGCCGCGCGTGCCGCCCGTGTTCGGCCAGCGCCAGCAGCACTGGCGCCACATCGAGCCGGCCGAATCCGGCGCCCTCTTCGGGCATCACTTCAAGGAAGCAACCAAGCACACGTCGATCGTCTGGCGCTGGCGGCGCTGGCGTGGCCAGCCATTGTCGCCAGGCTTGCGGCAAGCCTTCATCGTCGCCGGAAGATGGCTTCGATACGGGGCGCTGTTTCTCGTCCGGGTGCTGCATGCGCATGCGATCCGTGGCGACGACCAAAACACCGAGCTTAACAGCGCAGCAACAGGATGCGGCCCGAGTGTCGCGAACCGCGCGCAACCTGCATCGCACGTCTAGCTGTGGTCGAACAAACCCTGCGGATATTCCGGCTTCTGCTCGCGCGCCATCAACGCCCTGAGACCTTCAGCCGGTGTGACCTCGCCGTGCAGCACCGCGTGCACCGCCGAGCTGATGGGCAGATCGAGCCCGTGCTTGTCAGCCAGCCGCGACACTTCATCGGCGGTAAAAATGCTTTCGACCACTTGACCGATCTGGCGTACTGCCTCATCGAGGGCGACACCATGACCCAGCGCCAGTCCAAGCCGCCGGTTGCGCGACAGATCCCCGGTGCAGGTCAAGACCAGGTCGCCGAGCCCGGACAAACCGATCAGCGTCTCCGGCCGCGCGCCGAGCGCCACGCCAAGACGCATCATTTCGTTCATGCCCCGCGTGATCAGACCGGCCCGTGCGTTGAGGCCCAACTCCATGCCATCGGCAATGCCGGTGGCCACCGCCAGCACGTTTTTCATCGCGCCGCCGAGTTCGGCGCCAAGGACGTCGCCGCCCGAATACGCCCGCAGGTTCGGCGCGTGCAGCATGCTCGCCAGCAGATGGGCGAAATCGGCGTCGTTCGAATGCACAGTCACGGCGCTAGGCAAGCCGCCGGCCACCTCGCGCGCGAACGACGGTCCAGTGACCACGGCCGCCGCGCGACCGGGCAATTGTTCGGCAACCAGTTCATGCAAAAACCGCCCGGTGCCCGGCTCGAAGCCCTTGGTCGCCCATGCCATCGCGGTATCCGGATCCAGCAATGGCACCAGTGCGGTCAGCATCGCGGCAAAGGCATGGCTGGGAACCACGATCAGCACCACCGCCGCACCGCGCACCGCGGCAGCCAGGTCGCTTTCGTACTCCAGTTCCGCCGGTAGTTCGATGTCCGGCAGATAGCGTCGATTGCACCGGTGGGTGGCGATCGCTTGCAGCGCTTCGGGATCACGTCCCCACAGCCGTGTCGGCACGCCATTGCGCACACTCAGCGCTGCCAGCGCCGTGCCCCAGGAGCCGGCGCCAACTACAGTCATCCGCGGATGATCAGCCATGTTTCGAGCTCAGCTGTTGAGCTGAGCCGGCGCGTCTTCACCCGCCATGCTGCGACGCTGTTGCTCGGCAAACAGGGCATCGAAGTTGATCGGCTGCAACAGGAACGGCGGGAAACCACCTTCGAGCACCAGCGAGGAAATCACCTGGCGCGCATACGGGAACAGCAGGTTCGGGCAATAGCTGCCGACGATGCCGGCGTGATCGGCCTCGTTGAAACCGGCGATGCCGAACAGGCCAGCCTGCTCCACTTCCGCCAGATAGGCCGTGCGCTGGCCGACGGTGCAGGTCAGCGTGAGGCTAAGCACCACTTCGTACAGGTTGTTGCCCAGGTCGGTCGCCTTCTGACCCAGATTCAACTGCACCTGCGGCTGCTCTTTCTCGTCGATGTCCTGGAAGATCTGCGGCGCGTTGGGCGCTTCGAAGGACACGTCTTTCACATAGATCTTCTGCAACACCAGTTGCGGCTGGTTGTCCTGGCCGCTGGCCTGGTCGTTGTTGATCACTTCTGCCATCGGGAGATCCTCATGTCTTGGTCGTAAACAAAAGAGGCTGATTGTTCCATACATCCATTCCATACGCACGCCGATTGCCGGCTGTTACAACGAAAAAGATTGCGCAGGCCCTTGTTTTCCTGCCAGAATACGCGGCTCGCCATGTATCAACCGGTTGAGCCGGGTATTCCGCCACGCGATGCGGATTTAGTGATGAAGCGCTGCAACACTTTCCAGCATCGTGTGGCGCATGGCGTCGCTGGGCCGATGTCGCCCTGGCTAACGGGTGGTAATCACGGCTTTTTATTCAAGCCATTCTTACGGAGGTCGTCATGGCCCGTGTATGTCAAGTTACCGGTAAGGGTGTGATGAGCGGCAACAACGTCTCGCACGCCAATAACCGCACCCGTCGCCGCTGGTTGCCCAACCTGCATGAGCGTCGTTTCTGGGTTGCCGGCGAAAATCGCTGGATCAAGCTGCGCGTTTCCAACAACGCCCTGCGCACCATCGACAAGAATGGCATTGAAGCCGTGATTGCCGACATGCGTGCCCGCGGCGAAAAGGTCTGAGGAGTAGATCATGGCTAACAAGACTCAAGACAAGATCCGCATGATTTCTTCGGCCGGTACCGGCCACTTCTACACCACCAAGAAGAACAAGAAGAACACGCCCGAAAAGTTCGAGTTCAAGAAGTACGATCCGGTCGTGCGCAAGCATGTGATCTACAAGGAAGGCAAGATCAAGTGACGTGACGGGCCGTTCGCATCCACGGCGAACGGCCCTGCCGTAACGTCATTCAGGCGAACACCGAAAGCGCCTTACCATAGCGTTGCTGGTCATCAAGCGCCTCAAGAAAACCCGCCAATTGGCGGGTTTTCTTTTGTCTGCTTGCCGCCGCCATCATCCCGCCGACGTCATTCGGCCATGCCGCCCGACGACACGCGGTTTTCGGTGCTGTTGCCAGCGGATGGTCGCCACTCGCGTTAACCATACGGCGGCGTGAAGCCCCTTCGCTACGGTACTCGCCCACAGTGAGGCCGATGTCCGCGGAGTGGGCTGCTTTCCCGCTCGTTGCCTGCGCTGGCTACCTGGCTCGCTTATACCCGCCTCGAACTGGACTCTGGTGGGCGCGATCAACACCAGCGCAGCCATGCCCAGACCATGCCAGCCAGACCTCGGCAACGCGCTAGTCACGCTGGATAGCCGCGTTGCTGGACGGCTCGGTCGCTTGGATGACCCGTTGCAGTGACGGCTTCTACGCTAACCATGCGGCGGGCGTGTCGACCGCCGTGACCTCGATAGGCGCAGCCCGAGTGAAAGTGTAGCCAGGCGGCTGGCGCCGGCTTCCAGCGCGTCCCGCTGACGCCGGAAGAGCGTCAGCGTGGATCGTGTGACATGCGATGAGCGACCCGAAGACACCAATGGCCGATCAAGACAACCAGCCATGTCATCGCCTGCGGCTTCCCGAAGGCCTCAAAAGCAAAACCCGCCATTTGGCGGGTTTTGCAGAACTGAAGCCGATGTCGTTATCAGGCCGTGGTGATGGCGTAGCCCTTGAGTCGCTGCGCAAACTCCTGCAGCGCACGGATGCCACTCTCCTCCGCCTCATGAATCCACAGCTGCAGACTCTTCAGCGTCTGCTCGGCGCCGCGCTGCTCCATCAATGCCGCGAGTCGGCTACGGAACTCGACCACAACCTTCAGCGTCGGACGCTTGGCCAGCACGGCTTCCATGCGGTGCTGACCGTCGCTGTCCAGCCAGCGGCCACCGTCGGCCATGGCTAGACGGATACGTTTCGGCATCGCCTTGAGGCTTTCGCCTGCGTGCTGGGTCTCATCCGACAGCGTTGGCACAATGACGCCGCGGTAGAAGTCGGTCATCGCCTGGAAGCGGTGAGTGAGCACCGCCTTCAAGGTCTCCGCGTCGGGCAAACGCACGTTGGGACGGACATCGAGCGACGGCGCCACGCGCAGCACCTTGGCCAGGCCGACCGCACGAAGACTGCAGATCGCCGCCCAGCCGATATCGAATTCCCACTTGCGTAGCGCGAACTTGGCCGAACTCGGAAACGCGTGGTGATTGTTGTGCAGCTCTTCGCCACCAATCCAGAAAGCCCATGGAATCAGGTTGCGCGACGTATCGGCACTCTCGAAATTGCGGTAGCCAGCCCAATGGCCGATGCCGTTGACGAAACCAGCGGCCCAGAACGGAATCCAGATCATCTGCACCGCCCACAGCGCCGCACCGATCACGCCGAACAGCGCGATGCTGATGAAGAGCATGAGGGTCGGGCCCCAATACGGGTGCGCGCCATAAACACGCTGCTCCAACCAGTCATCAGGCGTGCCGCGACCGTACTGATCCATGTCCTGCTTGGACTCGCAGGCATCGCGGTACAGCGAAACGCCGTCCCAGAATACCTTCTTGATGCCGTAGATCATCGGGCTGTGCGGATCTTCCTCGGTCTCGACCTTGGCGTGATGCTTGCGGTGCACGGCCACCCACTCGCGGGTAACCATGCCGGTGGTCAGCCAACCCCAGAATCGGAAGAAATGTGCCAACACGGGGTGGAAATCCACGCCGCGGTGAGTCTGGCTGCGATGCAGAAACAGCGTCACCGTGAAAATGGTGAGCTGGGTCACGACCAGCATATAAATGACGATCTGGCCCCAACTTGCGTGGGTCAGACCATCGTTCAGGAAATTGAGTACCGCGTTCAACATGGCATACACCGGTCGAGGAATGGATTCAGTCTAATTGAGGGTCTCCATACCCACCAGCATGGCTCGGCCCACAATGATAACAGTTCGTCAAGAGGCAAAGGCTAACCCGACGTTAGTTCGCAGGTTTTGCCTGCATGTGTTGTCTAAACATGGGGGCGCCGTGACAATCAGGCAATGACTTCGCCCACTGATGTACCCAAGCCGCCCGTGCTGCTGCTGAAACACCTCACCCGCCGCCGCGCGGGACGGCTGGCTGTGCACGATGTGTCCCTCGCCCTGCGCCGCGGCGAGGTTCTGGGACTTTTAGGCGTCAATGGCGCTGGCAAATCGACCACCTTGTCGATGATTGCCGGTGCGCTGCGGCCCGACAGCGGCAGCATCAGCCTGAACGGGGATGATTTCCTGGAGCGGCCCGAACTGGCCGGACGCATGATCGGCTGGCTACCCGAGCGTGCGCCGATGTGGCCGGAACTAACCGTCAACGAGCATCTGGACGCGCATGGTCGCCTGCGCGGATTGACCGGCGCGACGTTGCAACGCGCGCGCGCGTCGATCATCGAGCGGCTGGAACTGCAGCCGCTGGTGCGGCGCCTTGCCGGCGTGCTTTCGCAGGGCCAGCGCCAGCGGCTCGGCTTGGCCTGCGCGCTGCTGCATCGCCCGCCACTGCTGGTTCTGGACGAGCCGGCGAATGCGCTTGATCCCGTGCAGGTGGCCGCTTTGCGCATCCTGATTCGTGAACAGGCCGCCGCCGGTACTGCGGTGATCCTGTCCACCCATCTGCTGGCCGAGGTCACCGCCGTGTGCGATCGGGTGGCGATCCTGCACGAGGGCACGTTGCGACACGACGGCGTCGTTCACAGCGATGATCACTCGGCACTGGAAAAAACCTTTTTCGAGATCGCGATGAATGGCACTCCACAACCGGTACAGGCCGCATGAGCGTGCTGGCGGTAACCCGACTGGAATGGCGGCGGCTGCTGGTACGGCCACTGGCTTGGGTATTGGCGGCGCTGACACTGGCGTGGCTGGCCTGGAATTTCACCTTGCTGCTGGGCAGTTTCCTGGGTAGCCAGATCCAGCGAGCGGCACTGCCGGACAGTCCTGGCTTCACCGATCTGGTGGCCGTGCCGCTGCTGGGCCAGTTGGCCCAGCTGGCGTTTCTGGTGGTACCGCTGCTGAGCATGTCGGTGATTGCCGGAGAGCGCCGCCAGGGCACCCTGCCGCTGATGTTCGCCGCCGGAGTGAGCGGGTCGCATATTGTTCTCGGCAAGTATCTGGCGGTGCTCGGATGGTTGCTGTTGTGGCTGTTATTGACCCTGCTCATGCCACTGGCGCTGGCGCATGCCACCCATCCCGATTGGGGCAAGCTCGGCGCCGCCACGCTGGGCATCGGCCTGATGCTGGCGGCGCTGGCGGCGATTGGCGTGGCCTGTTCCAGCTTCGCCTCCCACGCCGCCCTTGCCGCAGCGGCGGCATTGATCGTGGCGCTCGCCCTGTGGAGCGCGAACCTTGGCGCCCAGATGGCCGGGGTCAACGGCGGCGCCATCAACTGGGTCGCGATGAGCACCCATCTGCAGCCGATGCTTCGCGGCCTGGTCGCCAGCGGTGACGTGATCTGGTTCGTGCTGGTGATCGTGCTGTCGCTGGCGCTGGCCACGCGGCGACTCGATGCCGAAAGGGAGCGCGGCTGATGCGGCATTTATTGAGACGTCTGGACGGCTGGCTGTACGCGTTATTGCTGCTGCTGGCCATCGCCACGATCGGCTACCTCAGCACGCGATTCAACCATGTCGCCGACTGGACCGCGAACGGCAGGATCAGCCTCTCGGCCGAAAGCCGCGCCGTGCTGGCGCAACTGCAGGGCCCGGTGGAAATCGTCAGCTATGCCAATCCGCAGGGCGATCTGCGTCAGACCGTGGCCGGCTTCCTGCAGCGCTATCAGGCGGCGAAACCCGACCTCAGCCTGCGCTTCGTCGATCCGCAACTGGACCCGGCCAAGATGCGCGAACTCGGCATCACCGTCGATGGCGCGCTGATCCTGCACTACCACGGTCACCAGCAACGCCTGGACGAACTATCCGAGCGCAGCCTGACCAATGCGCTGGAGCGACTGGTGCGTGGCAGCGACCGGATGGTTGCGTTCGTCACCGGCGATGGCGAGCGTCGGGCGGATGGCAAAGCCAATGCCGACCTCGGCACCTTCATCAGCCAGCTTCAAGCGCGCGGCATGCGTTCGGTGCCGCTGAACTTTGCCCAGGTTGGGGCCGTTCCCGAGCACACCGATCTGGTGGTGCTGGCCAGCCCGGCCCTGGCGCTGGCACCCGGCGCGGTGCAGGCGCTGGTCGCCTACGTGCAAACCGGTGGCAACCTGCTGTGGCTGACCGAACCGAACAACGACGATCTCGGCCTCAAGCCACTGGCTGATGCGCTCGGCGTCCGCGTGCTGCCCGGCGTGCTGGTGGACGGCTCCGGCGCGGCACTGGGGCTGCATGACCCCCGCATGATTGCGCTCGGCGACTACCTGCCGCAGGCGATCACCCGCGGTTTTGTGCTGACCACGCTGTTTCCGCAGGCGTCCGCGCTGGCGCAGGTCAGCAACAGCGACTGGGCAGCGACGCCGTTCCTGCGCACCGGTCCGCAAAGCTGGACCGAATTCCAGCCGATCGACAACACCGGCACGTCGGATATCCACTTCGATGCCGACAAGGGCGAGTTGAAGGGCCCGCTGGATTTCGGTTTTGCACTGACCCGGCTCTCGCCCAGCCCCGACAAAAGCGAGCAGCGCGTGGTGGTGATCGGTGATGGCGACTTTCTCTCCAATACCTTTCTTGGCAATGGTGGCAATCGTGCGCTGGGTGAACGGGTGTTTGACTGGATGCTCGGCGACGACAAGCTGGTCGACCTGCCCCCGCGCGGCGCACCGGACCGGCTGCTGGCGATCTCGCAAACCGAACTGAACGCGCTGAGCTTCGGCTTTCTGATCGCGCTGCCGCTGCTGTTGCTGCTGATTGGCGGATGGATCGTGTGGCGCCGGCGCAGGCGCTGACGGATGAAGCGAACCGTGCGCCGTCGCCTGATTCTCGTGTTTTCGGTCGTGGCATTGCTGCTGCTTGCCGGCTGGCAGCGGCAGCATGATGTCGCGGGTGGTAACGGCACGCTGACGTCCCTGGACCCCGCCAGCATCCAGCACATCACACTGACCCTGCCCGGCGCGCCAGCCCTGCATTACGAGAAGCGCCACGGCCACTGGTGGCGTATCGACGGCACCCCGACACGCGCTGCCGATGCGCGCCTCAGCGACCTTGCCGAGACCGCCACAGCACCGGTGCTTGAGTGGCGACCGGCCAGCGATTTCAATCCGGCAAAAATTGGCCTGGCGCCACCACGCGCCGTGCTCGATCTGGACGGCACCACGCTTCAGTTCGGCGAACTGTCAGTCACCGGGCCGCAGCACTACGTCCGCGTCGGTCAGCGGGTAGCACGGGTGTCGGCGCGTTACATGCCGCGTTCGCCGGCCACCAAAACCACCGAGCTGCAGTAACCGAACGGTTTCTTCACGCTGCCTGACGTTTAGGCCTTGCACGCTTGCGGTTTCGCCCCACTTTCAGGGCAATACAATGCAAGGAGTGATCGGATGAGTCAGCAGGCAATAGGCGTGGTCGGCATGGCCGTGATGGGCCGCAATCTGGCGCTGAACATCGAAAGTCGGGGTCACGCGGTGTCGATCTACAACCGCAGTCGAGAAAAGACCGACGACGTGGTCACCGAACACGGCGACAAGCAATTGGTCCCCACTTATACGCTGCAGGAATTCGTCGATTCGCTGGAAAAGCCGCGGCGAATCCTGCTGATGGTGAAAGCCGGTGCAGCCACCGACAACACTATCGCCCAGCTCAAACCCATGCTGGACAAGGGTGACATCCTGATCGACGGCGGCAACACCAACTTCCACGACACGATTCGTCGCAACAAGGACCTGGCCGAGGCCGGGCTGCATTTCATCGGCACCGG
>JALYXN010000177.1 GCA_030947085.1 Pseudomonadota bacterium
GGCCACGGCCGCGTCGTCGCAACTCTGCTTTGCCAATCGGCAAGGTGTCCAATTCCCGATGGATGGCCGCGCCCGAGCCCGAGCCCCGCGGATAACGCACGGCGGCCGGGCCGTGATACTGGAAAGCGGTGCTGAGCATCATGCGGCATTCGTTCTCGTCGGCCGGCGCCATGATCACCATGTTGGGCAGGCAGCGCAGGAAGCTCAAATCGAAGCTGCCCGAGTGGGTGGCGCCGTCCGGACCGACGACACCGGCCCGATCGATCGCGAACATCACATCGAGATCCTGCAGCGCCACATCGTGGATCGCCTGGTCGTAGGCGCGCTGCAGGAAGGTCGAGTAGATCGCCACCACCGGTTTAGCGCCTTCACAGGCCATGCCAGCGGCCAGCGTGACCGCGTGCTGTTCGGCGATGGCGACATCGAAATATCGGTGCGGGTAAGCCTTGGAGAACCGTACCAGGCCAGAGCCTTCGCGCATCGCCGGGGTGATCGCCAGCAGGCGCTCGTCGGCGGCAGCCTGATCGCATAACCAGTCGCTGAAAATATCGGTGTAGGTGGGCTTGGCCGGGCCGGTCGTCTTTTTAAGGCCGGCCTGCGGATCGAACGGGCTGACCGCGTGGTATTCGATCTGGGCCTGCTCCGCCGGGGCGTAACCCTTGCCCTTGGTGGTGATCACGTGCAACAGCTGCGGGCCGGGAAGGTTTTTGACCGTGCGCAGCGCGTGCAGCAATTGCGGGATATCGTGGCCATCGATCGGGCCGGTGTAGTGGAACCCCAATTCCTCGAACAGTGTGCTGGGCACGAACATGCCCTTGGCATGCTCTTCCCAGCGCTTGAACCAGCGGCCGAAGAACGACTGTTTCGGGATCGCGCGCTTGGCGCGCTCGCGCCAGGTATTCAGCGTCTGGCTGGCCATGGCGCGGGCCATGACCTTGGTCAGGGCGCCGACGTTCTCGCTGATTGACATGCCGTTGTCATTGAATACCACCAGCATGTCCGGTTCGACATCGCCGCCATGGTTGAGCGCTTCGAAGGCCATGCCCGCGGTCATTGCGCCATCGCCAATCACTGCCACCACTTTGCGGTGATCGCCCTTGCGCTGGGCGGCGATCGCCATCCCCAGCGCAGCGGAGATCGAGGTGGACGAGTGGCCGACGCCGAAGGTGTCGTACTCGCTTTCCTCACGACGGGGAAAGGGCGCCAGCCCGTCTTTTTTCTTGATGGTGGTGATGCGGCCGCGCCGGCCGGTGAGAATCTTGTGTGGATAGCATTGATGGCCTACGTCCCACACCAGCCGATCACGGGGAGTATCGAATTCGTGGTGCAGGGCGACGGTCAGTTCGACCACGCCCAGACCGGCGCCAAAGTGGCCGCCCGAACTCGCCACGGCTTCAATCAAGTACTGGCGCAATTCATCGGCAACCGCGGGCAGGTCGTCATCGGCGACAAGACGCAGGTCGGCCGGCGTCTCGATCGGGGCTAGGTGCGGGTAGCGATTCAGGTCATCCATCCCGCTATTGTTGGCCTACGAGCGAGGCGGGGCAAGGGCAGGTATGTGAATGATCCGGATTGGCGCCCTCACCATATGAACGGCGGACGCGCTTGAATGGCTGAGTTGATCCGATGGGTGACGGATACCGCCGCGCGCAGGCGTTTTTCCGTCACTTCGCCGAGGGTGGCTCTCGCTATGCGGCGAGCCGATCGGGTTTTAGCCGGCCGTGCCCCTTGCTGCTGTCGGGGCGACCGGCCCGCTGTTCGCTTTCTCCGACGCCGTCAGCCGGTGATCGATACCTCCGCAGGATCGAATGGCACTTGCTCAAGCTCGTCCTCCCCGCGAAGGCGCGGATCCAGCGGCCCGAAGGCCGGGCAACGTTCAAAGTCACTGGATTCGCCTTGAGAAGTCGAGCGTGAACAGTATCGACAACGGGTGCGATGAGCGGTTCACAAATTAACCAGCGCCAGCCCGGTCGGCTGACCTGCACCATCTGCTCAAAGGGCGAGCGGGCGACGGTCGCGCGGCAGTCGGCTGACCAGGAATTCCATCTGGTCGACGAGGATATTGCGGTTGGAAAGAATCAGGTGCTCCACCCAGCTTGGCCGATACGGCACCGCCAGCAACGGCATGTTCGCCTGCTGCGGCGTACGGTTGCTTTTCCTGAGGTTGCAGGCCAGACAGGCGCTAACCACGTTTTCCCACTCATCCTTGCCGCGCTTGGAGATCGGCAAGACGTGATCACGGGTGAGCGCGGCGCGATTGAAATGTTCGCCGCAATACAGACAGATGTGGCGGTCGCGGGCGAACAGCGCGG
>JALYXN010000586.1 GCA_030947085.1 Pseudomonadota bacterium
CGAGGTGACCATCTCTCCCCCGGGTCTACCGATTTAGCTTGCTCTCCGCCAGCGCTGGCGAAGCGTGGGTGCCCGTTTTGCAACTCACCGACCGCTGCCATGTTTTGTGCAACGCCGATCGCGCCAGTCACCGTTCTTACCGCCGCACAAAGCCCAGCGAAAGCGGCACGCCAATCTGGCGCGCACTTTGTGCTCAACGCTGTGCGATTACGGGAATGGCGCGGCGCTGCTGCTGTGTCGGGGCCGCGGTAAGCGCTTCTATGCCGCGATCGTCTGGTCTTGATAGTAAAAGTCACCAACTACCTAAACTCCAAGCCAGCTCATGGCCAGCTCATTCGACTCGCACGCGACCATCCGCGGCCGCCACCGAGCCATCACGGATTTGCCGGATGAAGATCGGCACCGCGCGGTTCAGAACGTCGGGACGATCGAACTGAATGTAGTGACCGCTGCCTTTGGCGATGATGCGGTGGCCATGCGTGGACAGTTGGGCGAGTTGCTGCTGCAGTCGGTCCCAGATCACGTTGGCCTGCCGCCATTCGGCAACCGTGACGGGCGCGGGTAGCTGCGGCGGCAGCGGCTGCTTCGGATCATGCGAAAAGACCAGGATGGGCATGTCACCGTACGGGCCTGTGTGGGCTGTAGCCAACAGAGAAGCTGGCCAACCGGCTTCCTCGCGTTGGTAAACGTTGATCTGCGCAGGGATGCATGCGTCCGCCTTCCACAAACCTGCCTGCGCGTCGAAACCCGGCATGACCTGATCACACATGCCCATCGCGCGCGCGACGCCCAGCCGTATCGACGCCTTCAGCACCGCCACCTGAAACGCACCGTGTTCATCCAGTGCCAGCACGGCGGCTGGCAATTCAAGATTCTGCGTTGGCGAACTGGCATCCACAAACACCAGCCCGGCGACGTCGCGCGGGTAACGTGCGGCGTAGGCGCGAATATAGATGCCGCCAGCAGAATGGCCCATCAACACCAATGGTCCTTCGATGCCTGCTTGGCGCAGCAGTTGATTCAACTGGTGGACGATATGAGCTGCGTCGCGCGGACCGGGTTGCACAGCGCTCCAGCCGAAGCCAGCGCGGTCGTATGAGCACACCCGCGTGGTGCGGGACAAGGCGGGTTGCACCTTGCCCCATCCAAGAAAGTCGTCACCGCGCCCTGCTTCGAGTACGACGGTGGGCGAGCCGGCGCCCGTGCAGTAGAGATGCATGGGCTCGCCGTTCACCGTGTACAACATGCCGGGCTGCGGGTTGGCCTGGCGGTAGTGACGGATCGCGAGCGCGTTCCACCATGCGCCGGCCGCAGCGAGCACTAGCAGCAGCGTCACCATCCCCAGCCCAATCTTTCGCGCGATGCGCAAGCCACGCTTGCCCCGTCGCGGTTGCTTGTTCATGGCTCTATTTCACCTGCGCTGCGTCGAGATGGATGCTGTAGACCAGTGCGTTGATTTTCCAGCCGTCGCCGGTATCGATGAGCTGCCAGACTTCGCTACCGTGGTTGGCCGGCTTGCCGCTGGCGAGGAACACGTAGTCGAAGTACACCGAGGCTACGGTTCCATCGGTGTCGATGCGCACGTTGGAGAAAGTCTCCTGCAAGGGCTCGGCGGTCCCGCAGACGAAATCGATGAAGTGGGCGTAGCTGTCCGGCATGTAGCGACGCGCCTTGGGGTGCTTTGCCTTGACGATGCGATAGGTGGCCGCGGATGGCACGGCGATCCACGAGTTGCCGGTGGGCAGGAACAGCTCGCGCAAAGCCGCCCGGTCTTTCTTGATGACTGACGTCTGGAAGCGCTCGATCACTTGCTGGATCTGGGCTTTCGCGGCGTCCTGACCGGAATCGGTGGTGGCTACGGAACGCGCGGGGCTGGCAAGCGCGGCGACTATCAGCGCGGTGGCGATCCATGTCTTCATAACGTGTCTCCTGTCTGGTTGGCGATGCCGCGACGGCGGTGCCCGACTATAGGCAGCATCGATGCGGCACGGCGCTGTCATGCGCTGAGTCGGTGCATGGATGCGACAAGCCGGGCAGAAGCGTCGGAGGTGCGGTTCAACCGTCGGCGAGTGCCGGGACGAACCCGGCCAGCGCCGCGCGCAGGTCATCTCCGTAAGTACGGCTGGCACGTAACGGCGTACCGTTGTGCAATCGCAACAGGCTGTCGCGGTTGGGGAGTGCCTGGATCTCCGCGATGCGTGCCACCCTTACGATGGTCGAGCGGTGAATGCGCACAAACTCCGCTGGATCCAGACTTTGCGCCAAGCGATGCAAGGGTTCGCGCAACAGGTGCAGCCTCTCGCCAGCATGCAGACCGGCGTAATCGCCCATCGCCTCGATCCAGTCCAGTTCGTCGGTTGCAACAATGGTTACTTTGTGGCCGCTGCGCACGGCGAAGCGGGTCGCATAGCGCGAGCTGCCCGGTTGTGCGGCCAGCCATGCTTCCAGTCGCGGCTGACGCAAAGCATTCTGGCGCGAATCAAGCATCGTGCGCGCGCGGTCCAGCGTTTCGGCAAAGCGCTCGTCGTCGATTGGCTTGAGCAGGTAATCCAACGCATGCACCTCGAACGCGTTCAGTGCGTAGCGGTCGTAGGCAGTCAGAAACACGGTCAGCGGGCGCTGGTGCGGCGGCAGCAGGCGCAAGGTGTCGAGTCCGCTGAGGCCGGGCATCTGTACGTCCATGAACACCAGATCCGGCGCCTCGGTGGCGATCGCCGAGAGTGCGGATTCACCATCCCCGACTTCGCCGACCACTTGCACGTCAGTATGCCGGGAAAGCCGGGAGAGAATGCCGCGGCGCGCCAGCGGTTCGTCGTCGACGACGAGGACGCGCAAGTTCATGCCGCGTGCTCCGGCGCACGCAGTGGGTTGTCCGACAGCGGGCGGCAGGGCAAATCGATCACTACTTCGCAGCTGCCGTCATCGGCGATATCCAACGCGAAACGGTGATCGTCTTCGTAAAGCCGCTGCAGGCGCTCGCGTACATTGTTCAGGCCGATGGCGGATTCGCCTGACTGCGCTTGCCTGGCGTTTTGCGTCACGCCGTCATTGCGCAGGCGCAACTGCAAACGTTCCGGCGTGCGCTCGGCAGCGATCTCCAGTCGACCGCCTTCGCGACGCGGCGCGATGCCGTGGCGAATCGCGTTCTCCACCAGCGGTTGCAACAGCAGATGAGGGATGGCCGCAGATAACGTGTCC
The DNA here is from genome assembly GCA_030947085.1 of Pseudomonadota bacterium. Classification (GTDB taxonomy): domain Bacteria; phylum Pseudomonadota; class Gammaproteobacteria; order Xanthomonadales; family Rhodanobacteraceae; genus Rhodanobacter. The sequence continues at coordinate 3,199 of JALYXN010000586.1, forward strand.
GGCCCAACCCGCACGGTGACGGTGAGTCGGTCGCCCAGGCGCGCCTTTTCGATGTCGAGGTAGTGTTCGGTCAGCGCAAGTTCTTCGGCCAGCGTGACCTCGTGCGCGCCGCTCCCCTCCAGCGTGGCGCGCAGGAAATCGCCAAGTCGCGCGATCATTCGCGTGGCGTCGTCCGTGCGTTGTTCCACCACCAGTGTTGAAATCGCGTTGAGCGTATTGAAGAGGAAATGCGGATGCAGCTGGTAACGCAGCGCGCGCAGCACCGCGTCGCGCGCCAGCGCGGTGGCGGCAAGCGCGCGACGACCTTCTTCCTGCAGCGAGACGTAGTAGCCGACCATCATCGACATCGCCGTGAACGCCAGCAATACAAACCAGACGATGTCCATGCTGCCCAGGACGCCAATCCAGCGGAATCCTCCCGGCAGCGTCCCCAGCTGCGCCATTAGCCAGATGCCGGCGCTGGTGCTGGCAAACGCCAGCAGGAACGAAAGTGGCAGCAGCAAGGCAACACTGCGTTGCCACGAAACCCCCCGGCGCCAGAGCCCGCGTTGCGCCAGGCCAAGCGGTACGGTGGCCGGGGCGTAAATCAGCAGAAAGAAAGCGTGTTGGGCCATCTGGCCGGGATGGCCCAACACGGTCATGGCAGCGATCGCGTTGCCGAGCACAACCGGCGCCCAGCCGATCAACAGGATCAGCCAGAAGGGAGGGAGTTTGTAAAAGCGTGTGGGTAGCATGTGCGCATCATGATGCTTTGTGTCGTCCCTTGTTTGCGGCGTGAAACATGAGCCTTCGTCCTCCTGCGCTGGGCAAGTCACTTTTCTCTGCGTGGCCAGAGCAAAGTAACCACTGCGCTGCGGCAGCGGCGCGAACGGCGAAGCCGGCCCAGAGGGCGGAGGGAAGGATGTGCGGCGTGAAAGAGAGGCCACCCCCGTTTGGTGCTCGCCAGGCATCGGGCAACCCCTCCTGCGTTGCGTCAACTTAGGCGTTCATGCCCTTGGCCGCCCGCCAACTCCGTGAGTCGGGGCCGGGCTTTTCGGCAGCGCCCCGGCAACCGCTCCTGCGCTGCCTCAACTCCGGCATCCATGCCGTCGCCATGTGCCGGCGCAAGGGAGTCGACTTGGTATCGACTTCCCCAGCGGGGCCTGTCGACTCTGACTCACCGCCGCACAGGGGCGAGGCACTTGATGCGCAATCGCCGCGCGATGGAATGAGCGGAGGGGCGATGAGACGCGGCAGATACGTCTACGGGTACGAATGTCTTGTTTCGGCCAGAAGCGGACGTTCGTTTTAGGTAAGGATTAATGGTTCCTCTAGGCCTGCCTGCGCGTAAACATGGAGGACTATACCGCTATGGGTCACACATCAAAAGAGGCAGGAATAGCGAATTCATTAGCCAGCACATTCTATTGGCCACGCTTCTTGCGCAAATCCTCTAATTGACTGCTAATCCATGCAT
>JALYXN010000193.1 GCA_030947085.1 Pseudomonadota bacterium
CGTCAATGCCGATCAGGCCCATAAGCTGGTGCAAAGTTATGCCGTCACTAACGCGGCTGTGCACGACAGTCATGTGTTCGACGTGCTCTTGGATCAGACCGAGGACGAGCACGGCGACAAGCGCGCCGTCTACGCGGACAGCGCCTATCGGTCGCAGGAAAAAGAACAGCTATTAGCGGACGCCCATATCGCCAGCCAGATTAACGAGAAAGGTAGGCGCGGCCACCCGCTAACCGACGAGCAAAAAGCATCGAACAAGAACAAATCCAAAGTTCGTGCACGTGTCGAGCACGTCGTTGGAGCACAAGCGCAGATGGGAGGTCATATCGTGCGCACCATTGGCCTTGGGCGCGCGCAGGTCAAGATCGGCATGATGAATCTTGTGTACAACATGGTCCGCCTGGGGCAACTACTTAAGCGCGACAGGATAGGTACGCCCGCTGCCATCTGAAGCGGCAGAGAACACGGAGAAACGTGCGATAGACGCCCGATTTCGCCTTAAAATCGACGGCTGTGCTTAAAATTTGCTTTGCATCGCTAAAAATTTCGGGGCATCGAAATAATGCTAGATCAAATCGCATTATTAGAGGTGGCCTTAAGCCTCAAGGATGCCCATGAAGTCGCAGTTCTTTGGCTCTCTCTCGATCTGTGTGGTTGATTTTCAAGCGCAGATCGGCTGAGCGGGATGGAGCCATGGGTTCTTCGGCAGGTGCGTGAGCTTGGCGCAGACGAGGTAGCTGATGGTGATCAGGTGCGCGTCGGAACCGTAGCCCTTGGCGCGTGTCTTGGCGGCTTGGACGCGGCCGTTGATGGCCTCGGCAAAGCTGTTGTTCAGACCGGAATGGAAGTGTTCGAGGATCCCGGCCAGATGCTTCTTCACCGCACCCAGACGTTTGAACGATGCCAGTCGACAATGACGGGCCCGGCTGATCCAGCCCGGCAGCAGCGCTTCGGCAGCGACCCGATAAGTACCTGCCGTAAACACCTCGCGCAACCGCTCCTTTAGCCGCCATGCGCGGGCTGTCTTCAGCCCCGAGCGTTGCAGCCAGCGCAGCTGGGCAACCTGCTTGGCGGTCCAGTTCGCCGCATCCTTTAAGGTGCCCCAACGGCAGCCTTTGAGTTCAACCGCCTGCTTGACCTCGGCACGACGCACCTGATCCATGGCCGCGTTCGCCAGGGCGATCACGTGGAACGGATCGAAGCTCACGGCAGCGTCCGGACAGTGCTTGCGCGCGCCCGCTTGGTAAGCCGCACCCAGATCCAGACTGACATCGGTGATCGCCTGCGCGGTGCCACCGTGCGCGGCCAGATCCTCGGCAAACGCCGCGAACGCGGCGGCGTTCTTGCCGGGCGTGGAAAGCAGCAAGCGCCGTGCGTCGGCATCGGATCATCGTCACATAGCGCTGGCCGCGCCGCGCGCTGCGTTCGTCGGCACTGATCCGGCGCACCGTCGAGTAGTCCTCCTGAGCGCGCGCTTGCGTCACGTAATGATCCAGGACGCGCCAGATCCGATCGTCGGACACGCAAAGTAACTGGACACAAAAACGGGGTCAGGTTCACTTACGGTCGTTTGAATGGTTGTGAGGCGGGCGTGCAGGGCCTGACGCCGACAAGTCCTTGCACTTTTAGATGGCGCTCCATTTGGTAAGTGAACCTGACCCCGTTCCTGCATCGCACCGCGTCAGTATCAGCTGCGCTCAAGGAATCAGACGCTGCTCGCGCAGGCGCTGGAACAGTTCAAAGAATGCGTCGTTGCTGGGCTGGTAGTCGAGGAAGCCCATGCGCCGGCTCTTGGACATGTCGGTGACCACTTCGATCGGACGACCCAGATCAGCATCGGTATGCCAGGGCGATACCAGCTGATCGATGTCCGCTTTGGCCAAACCGTGGCGCAAGGCCATCTGTTTCCATATCGGAGCGTCATCGCGCATTTGTTGCTCGAGCGTACGAATGGTGCCATCGAACGGTTCCGCCGCGATGCCGAACCACTGCGCCAGCTGCGTCCACATCCAGCTCCAGCGGAACACATCGCCGTTGACCACGTTGAAGGCTTCATTCGCCGCCCCCGGTGTGGTTGACGCCCATAGCAGGTGATGTGCCAGCTGTCTGGCGTCGGTCATGTCGGTCAGGCTGTCCCACTGCACCTGCGAGCCGGGAAACCGGAACGGGCGGCCCGTCTCGCGGCAGATGCTGGCATACACCGCCAGAGTGGTTCCCATGTTCATCGCATTGCCCACGGCCTGTCCGATGACCGTGTGCGGGCGGTGCACACTCCATTGAAACCCGTCGCGCTTTGCGGCAGCAAAAAGTTCGTCCTCCTGGGCGTAGTAAAAGTTTTCAACGTCCAGCCGACCTTGTTCTTCGCGAAACGGTGTCTGCGGCAGCGCACCCTTACCATAAGCTTCGAACGGGCCGAGGTAGTGCTTGAGTCCGGTCACCAGGGCGACATGTTTCACGCTTCCTGCCTTGCCAAGCGTATCGAAGAGATTCCGCAGCATGGTCGCGTTGACCCGAATATTCTCCGCTTCGTTGGCCTGGCGCGACCAGGTGCTGATGAAGACGTGCGTGGGTCTCAAATCAATCAACGGCAGCAAGGACGCCGGCTGCAGCAGGTCAGCTACCAGCGGCGCGACACCTTGCTGCGACGGCGGGTGGCGCGCCAGTGCCGTCACCGGCCAACCTTTTTCGTGGAGAAGTTGCGCTGTTGCGCTGCCGGTGATGCCGCTGGCACCGACCACCAAGGCCTGATTCGTCATGCTGCTCTCCTTGAAAATCATAGCCTAAGATGGGTATGCCGGCGGCTCTACCCAACCGGCCAATAAAAAACGGGGTCAGGGTCACTTACGGTCGTTTGAATGGTTGTGAGGCGGGCGGTGCAGGGCCTGACGCCGACAAGTCCTTGCACTTTTAGATGGCGCTCCATTTGTAAGTGAACCTGACCCCGTTCCTGAGGGACAATTTCGAGACCTCACCTGATGTCACCAGGATGAGAAAATTTTTCCCTGACACCAGTCTTGTATTCGTAGGCTTGCGCCAGCCCCCATATCTGGCGAGTATCGGTCGATCCTCCGGCATCGCCGGACTCAACACAGGTCAAACTAGCCATGCAGCTGTCTCTCACCCGAACGCTCCGGCGCAGTGTCGTTGCGGCGGCGTTCACCGCCTGTCTTCTTTCTCTTGCTATGCCTGCTTGTGCCCGCGAAGCAGAGGCGACCGAAAGCGGCAAGACCTTCACCTTGCTGGCGTCGCCCAAAACCGTCGCCTGGGGTCATTACGACGCCACCACGCCGCCCGTACTGCGCATCCACTCCGGCGACACCGTAGTGTTCCATACGGTCCTCACCAACAGTCCGGCTGGCTTGGAAAAAGCGGGCGTGGCGCCTAAAGACGTGGAGCAGGACCTGCGTGACATATTCAACGGCGTGCCGGCGAAGGATCGCGGCCCCGGTGGCCACATCCTTACCGGCCCGGTGTACATCGAAGGTGCCGAGCCGGGCGACACGCTGGAAATCCGGCTCGAGAAGATCGACCTGGCTATTCCCTATGCCTACAACGGCTTCCGCTACGGCCTGGGTTTTCAGACTGACGACTTCCCTTATTCCCGAATCAAGATTATCCCGCTCGATCTCGCCACGCGCACCGCTCACTTCGGGCCGGGCATTAACATTCCTCTGCACCCATTTTTCGGCAGCATGGGCGTGGCACCGCCGCCGGGTTTTGGTCGCTATGACAGTGCGCCGCCAACCATTATCGGGGGCAACATGGACAATAAGGAGCTGGTGCAGGGCGCGCGCGTGTTCTACCCGGTGTTCGTGCGAGGCGCGCTCTTCCAGATCGGCGACGGCCACGCTGGCCAGGGCAACGGCGAAGTGGATATCACTGCCATGGAAACGTCGCTGGTCGGCACCGTGCAGTTCATAGTTCACAAGGGCATGAAGACCGGCCCTTACCCCCGCGCCGAGACGCCCACCCACTTCATCAGCATGGGTTTCGACGACGACCTGACCGTAGCCACCCACAAGGCAGTCGCAGGGATGATCGACTTCCTCGTCGATCACCAGCACATGAGCCGCGACGATGCCTACATGCTCATCAGCGTCGCTGGCGACATCGACATCACCGAACTGGTTGACCACAACAAGGGCGTTCACGTGATGCTGCCCAAGGCGATCTTCACGCGGAAAAACTAAAAATGGTTCTGAAAGAACAGGGTGACCTTCACTTGCAACGGTGAATGGTCGCGATGGGGGTTCGGGCAGAGCGTACGCCGGCGCAGCGGTGGGTGTTGGCTTCAACCATCGCGCGGAAGTGGTCCCGACCCAGTGCCTGTTGTTGAAGATGGACTTGAATGGCGTTCAAAAAAGATGTCTAAAAAAGGTGCCAGTGACAATTTCCGAGAGGGGGTTGGCTGAAGCGGCAGAGGTATCACAGCCGCATGCATCCTTAGTGTTTTACAGCGGTCGAATAGCCGACGAGTTCGAGGTAGCCTTTGCCACCTTCGGTTTTGACCGCGCCCTCCCAGTACACCGGGCCGCCGGTGGCGCGGCTGTCGAGTTCCTGATCGTCGAACAGTGGCGTGAGGGTGAATTGTCGTGAGTCTGATGGCAATATCACAGTCAATGTCTGCACGACGGGATAGCGGGTGCCGGTGCGCGGAGACAACCAGTTGCGGCGTGTGACAAAGCTGATGTCGTCGCGCTGAAGCACGACCAGCGCGCCGCTGGCGCTGCGGAAGCTGCCGCCTGCCCAGACTGGCTTGCCGGACACGTCGCGAACCTGGAAAGCGGTGAGCGCGCTGCCGTCGTCCAGATTCAGTCCGGTCCAGTCCCAGCCAGAAGCGCGCGCCGCCAAAAAGTTGGACGACCACTCATGGTCCAGCCACGCGTCACCGCTGACGTCGACGGTGTGCCCATCCTGTTCAAGCGAGCCGGACACGGCAAGATGCGGCACGCTGTAGTAATAGCTCGCCTCGTTCGCCGCCGCCCCTTTTTTGCTGTAGCCGTGATCGCCCTGGATCAGTGCGGCTTGGGTTGGCCGCAGATGCAGGTCGAGACTGAACTCGCCCGTGTCTGTCTTCGCGGAATATATGCCATCTGGCCTGCGCACCAGATGCCAGTTGCCGAGCACCACGTTGGTGTCGCCTGTCGTTGCGTTGGCGAGGCCAAACCCTTGGCGTGCAATGCGCTGGTCCTGCAAGAGTTTGCCCACTTTCGGATCGGACAAGGCGACGTGGGCGAACAGGATTTGCTTGGGCGAAAACGCGCTTGGATTGTCTTGCTCCACATCCGGCCGTGAGCGAAAAAAGGTGATTTGAAAACCGCGTGGTCCATCGGGTGTTTGCAGCCATCCGGTGACATACCACCACTCCGTTCGGAACTCCGGATGCGCACCATTGTCCGCGGGAAACGACAACGCGCTGCCGGGCCGAACCTCCGCGTAGACCGGACTGTCCTTGTGAACTGGCGACTGCGCGAACGCAGACGACATCGCCAGCATGACTAACGCAACAAGACGTGCCATGCGCTTCAACATCACCAGTCCTCCCGCACCGCTTTCACCGCATCGGTCGACAGCGCACGTCGCCCGGCCAGCAGCGCCGTTCCGCCCGCGGCCACAACCAGCGCAATGATCACGATCGCAAACAGCAGCCAGGGAATGCGCGTATCCATCGTCCAGTGAAACGATTGGGGGTTAACGACACGGATGAGGATTTGACTCATCGCCACGCCCAAGCCGATACCGGCGATGCCGCCAATGGCGCCCAGCAATGCGCCTTCCGCAACCAGCATCAGCACGATCTGGCGTCGAAGCACGCCGATATGCCGCAACATGCCGAATTCCTTGATCCGCGCCAGCGTTTGCGCGGACACCGTGGCAGCGACGCCGACAAGCCCTACCAGTATCGGGATAGCTTCCAGCAAATAGGTAATGGCGAAGCTGCGGTCAAACGCCGCGATACCCTTAGCGCGAATCTCCTGCGAGCGGCTCACCACCAGATGCGCAACAAGCGCTGCCGGCATCACAGCGCGCAATCGATCCAGGACGGTATCGGGCGCGCTTCCCGGTTTCAAGGCGATGGAAACAATGCTTCGACTGGCGTCTCCAGTTAGGCGCGTGTAGGCATCGCTATCTATCACGATGGAACCCTGCTGGCGTCCATAGTCGCGCCAGATTCCCGCCACAAAAACGCGCGGCGTAATCCCTGCGATGGGCAGCGTGAGGTGGTCGCCCTGATGTATCCCGTAAATGGCGGCGGCGGGCTCCGATACCC